>NZ_JBLBUE010000113.1:0-11218 GCF_047290655.1 Alteromonas sp. AMM-1
GGTGATCATTGGTGACCCACGTAAAGTGAAAACGGATGACATGATGCGCGCGATGGGACGCTTTGTAGAAAGTCTGAACGGCCGATACATTACCGCGGAAGACTCTGGCATCAGCGTGGAGAATCTGCAGGTAATGGCTACACAGTCATCGCACATTGCAGGGACATCTGCTCAGTATAACGCCCTGGGGGAAGCCCCTACCGGGAACCCTGCGCCATCAACGGCATACGGCGTGTTTGTTGGATTAAAAGCCACGGTACAACACGTACTGAAAAGTGACTTGCGCGGCGTAAAAGTTGCCATTCAGGGGATGGGGCATGTGGGATACCGACTGGCGAAGCAGTTACATGCTGAAGGGGCGCAATTGTATGTAGCTGATATCTATCCGGAAGGCCTTGCGCGCGCTCAGGAAGAACTGGGAGCAACCATTGTAGCGCCCGAAGAAATCCTGTCGCTGCCGGTAGACGTTATCGCACCTTGCGCCATGGGCTCCTCCATAAATGATGAGTCGTTACCCGATATTCGTGCAAAAATCATTGCGGGTGCAGCAAACAATCAGTTGGCCCGTGAATCACTTGGCACAGCATTAAAAGAAAAGGGCATAGTGTACGCGCCTGACTATGTGATTAACGCCGGCGGGATTATTGATATATATCATCAGAAACTGGATGATTCGTCTGACGATGCTATGCGCGCTCATATTGCCAAGATTGGCGATACGCTGGTAGAGATATACCAACGCGCAGAAGCGGAGAATCGCGCAACTAATCTGGTTGCAAATCAAATCGCGGAAGAACGTTTTACAACTCAGGGTTGAACTTTGCGACACAAGTCGTCATAATGCGCCGCGCTCCTGGAAAGGAGCGCAGTTTTCTATGGTGGACTCTTGGTCCTCTCGCAATGATACTCTGTGAACCCGGTCAGGCCTGGAAGGGAGCAGCCGCAGCAGACGACTCATGTGCCGGGATGTGGCTGGGAGTCTGCCACCCAAATCCCTCACACTTCAGGTTATCTTTCTTTACGGGAAACCTGGTCTAAAAATTTAATCGCCTTCTCAACCGCATATTCAACGTTCATTTCCATTTGCTGACGTTCGCTTTGCGGTAAATAAAACGCCATGTCTACTTCGTAACGAATGTAGCGCGGCGGCACCTGATTCAACGCAAGACAACATAAATCGGCAAGGTAATCTGCCGTTTTAGTTTGATCGAGTCCTAAATGCGAAATACGATCCAATACCAGATGTTCGTAATAATTATGAATGTCGTCATCTAACTTCACGGAATATTCCTTATTGTTATGTCCACTTCATTTATAGCTTGTCTGATTGGGATGTCGAGTACAAGTGCACAAAATTTATTAAATGAATGTGAAAAACTGATGAAATTGACAGCGAAACAGGCCTAAAAAAGCGGCAATTGAAAAGGTTTATTAAAGATGCGACAAATCGTCTCGAAATCAGGCTAAATGAAACCAACCATATTCAGCTGGTTATTATTTCTACTCTTATGTTGTCATGGTGTTGTCTTTTTGTTTTATTTTTGTATTCTTCATTCTCGCCAGTAGATTAATTCATTCTAATCAGTTGTTTAAATTGTATAATTTACACAATCTTTTCATCCTATAAATTGAACTAAAGTCTATTTAGCTATTACCATTCTCCCGGGGATTTCCCACTTCAACTCTAAAATATCGTTTACAAAACGAATCGATTACGACGAAGTTAGCACTTCAGTGGTCCAGGGAGACAAGCATGATAAAAATGAAAAGAAGCCTTACTGCACTAGCAGTTGCGGCAACGCTGGGAATGGCAATGCCCGTTCTGGCGGCAAACACAAACGGGTTCATTACTGGTAACGCAGTAACAAGCCAAGGTTCGGTATTAACAGGCGCCACGGTGACAATCGAAAACGTGGATACTGGATTGGTTCGTACGGTTACTACCGGGGAAAACGGCGTATTCCGTTTCCCATTACTACCACCTGGTACGTATAAGGTTACTGCTGAAAAGGCGGGTTTCCAAACCACTATTCAGGATGAAATCACAGTAGGTATCAGTGGCAAAACCAATATTGATATCACATTACTGGAAGACAACGTTGAACGCATTTCTGTTGTCGGAACAACGGTAGCCATGGTTGACGTTACCAGCAGCAGTACAGGTATTGTAGTTGACGCGTTAACACTGGACAAAGTGCCCGTACCACGCGATTTTACTGGTGTAGCGTTACTTGCTCCGGGCACAACTAAAGGCGACTCTGCGTTTGGCGATTTGCCGTCAATTGGTGGCGCTTCTGTTGCGGAAAACGCTTACTACGTGAATGGTTTGAACCTGACGAACTTCCGTACTGGTGTGGGTTCATCAAACCCGCCATTTGAAATGTTTGAATCGTTCGAAGTAAAAACCGGTGGATATTCTGCTGAGTTTGGCCGTGTGACTGGTGGTGTAATTAACGCCAAAACCAAGTCTGGTTCAAACGAATTTAAATGGGGCGTGAACGCCATTTACGAACCGGATGCGCTGCGCGAAGACAAGCCAAGTACCAAACAAGGTGATGGCTTACGCATAAATAATACCGACGACCAAAATGATTATTGGGATGTGAACCTATGGGCCAGCGGTGCAGCTATTGAAGACGAACTGTTTTTCTATGTGCTGTACAACCCGCGCTCAGATGTATTTAAATATTCAGGCAACACCCTGGGTGATACCACTTATAAATACAAAGATGAAGACGACGACGCGTTTTGGGGCGTAAAACTCGATTGGTACATCAACGACTCTAACATTCTGGAATTTACCGGTTTCTCTGATGAAAGTGATCAGGTTAACTATTCTTACCGTTACGAGAGCGGTGTGTACAATCCTGATGCGGATGCAGTTGGTCTTACTCAGGAAGGCGGTAAAAACTATACCGTAAAATACACCAGTATCCTTACAGACGACTTTTCGGTATCTGCCCAATGGGGTCTGAACAAAGCTAATCGTTCAGTAACCAGCGCACTTGATGTTAACCCTGCTGTTTATGAGTACTCGTATGCCAATCAGTTGTATACCGTAGTGGGTAACTGGGCAAACTTTACTTATGGTGAAGGGAACGACGAACGTGAAGTGTTGCGATTGGATGCGGACTGGTATCTGGGTGACCACGAACTGCGCTTTGGTGTGGATTTTGAAAAGTTAACAGCAGTACAAACTACTATTAACTCTGGTGGCGCGTATTACCTTATCTACATTGACGATGTAACTGATCCCGCAAATCCAACGCCAACTGAAGTTCGTCGACGGACTTACTCTTCTGGTGGGGCTTTTGAATCTGAAAACCTCGCATTCTACATTCAGGACCAGTGGCAAGTAACCGATAATCTGGTATTGAACCTGGGATTGCGCAATGACTCGTTTGAGAATTTCAACGGTGCAGGCGATTCGTTCATTAAGCTGGATAACCTGTGGGCGCCTCGTGTTGGTTTCGTTTACGACGTAAATGGCGACGGTGAATCTAAAGTCTGGGGTAGTTTTGGCCGTTACTATCTGCCTATTGCCGCGAATACCAATATCCGCTTGTCGGGTGCAGAAACCTACATCCACGAATTCCGCGCCTGGACTGGTTATGCTGATGAGTCTTTAGACATTCCTAACTTCGATGGCGCGCAAACACGCGAAACGATTATTTACTCAGATGGCGATGTTCCGTCTCCAGATGAAATCGTGGATGCCGATATTGATCCAATGTACTCAGATGAGTTTATTGCTGGTTATCAGTTGCAACTTACCGATGATTGGAGCGTAGCAATTCAGGGTACCTACCGTGAACTGGCAACTACCATTGAAGACGTTGCTATCGATTATGGTTTCAACCAGTATCTGGAGCGTGAATATGGCGAATCCTGTACTGAATGTACTGGCTTCCATTACTACGTTCTGACTAACCCTGGTACGGCTATTACCATCACGACTGATCCGGATGGAGATGGTCCGTTAGCACTGGATACCTATACAATTCCTGCCGATGATTTAGGTTATCCTGAGTCTATTCGTAAGTATGCGGCCATTGACCTGACATTCCAGAAAGCCTGGGATGGTGAGTGGTTATTAAATGCGGCATACACCTGGTCGCACAGCTGGGGTAACAACGAAGGTTATGTCCGCTCAGACAACGGTCAGGATGATGCAGGTTTAACTACCTTATTCGACCAACCAGGGTTATTGGATGGTGCCTACGGTAACCTGCCCAATGATCGCCGCCATATGGTGAAAATCTTTGGTTCATACCAGGTTGCAGATGGTTTGCTAATCGGCGCCAATTTACAGTGGCAAAGTGGTCGTCCTATCAACGCGTTTGGTTATCACCCAACCGACGAATTCGCTCGTGAGTACGGTTCAGAATCGTTCTATGCACAGGGTGAACTGGTACCACGCGGTTCACTGGGAACCACACCAAGCAACTGGTCGTTGGACCTGACCGCAAGTTACAGCATGGACCTGGGCGATGATTACGATCTGACACTGCGTGCAGATGTGTTCAACGTATTTAACAATGACACGGTGACCGAAGTGTATGAGATTTACGATGACGAAAGTTCGGATCACGCTTTGGGAGTGATGCCTACAATGGATAGCTTCTATGGTCAGCCAACAAACTGGCAAACACCAAGATACTTCCGATTTAGTGCAAGCCTGAGATATTAATTAGTCGAAGCCTCTGATTTCAGGGGCTTTAATTTCATCACCTTTACGTAAAGGTTATGAAATTAAAGGTAAAATTGTTTAAAGGTGCTGGGTCAAGTGCGTTGGTCTGGTTAAAATAGCAACATCAATTTAGTGAATTTTTATTAACACACTGTAAGGATAACTTTACGATAAGAATTTTTTATTAGCAATTCTCCGGAACTTTTCGGAATACAAGCCTCTATGAGTGTTGACCCCTTTGGCGCTATCTGGTTATTATCGTGGCTGACGCATTGCGTCTCGTCTATAAAAAGTCGTGTTTAATCGACATACATAACAAGTAAATAGTGGTCCAGGGAGACAATACATGTTTACAAACTCTAAACTGGCTAAGTCAGTAAAGCTGGCCTGTGCTTTCGGTGCTGCTTCTGCTGCATTGGTAGCGCCAAACGCTGCGTTTTCTCAAGAAGCTGAAGCTGATGCGCCGATTGAGAAAATCTCCGTTACAGGTTCTCGTATCAAACGTACAGAAATCGAGGGTGCAAACCCAGTATCCGTCATGGAAGCAGTAGATATCGAAAAATTCGGTATTACTTCAATCGGTGACGTTCTTCAGGCAATTCCTTCTGCCGGTTCTGCAATCAACACCAACAACAACAACGGTGGTGATGGTACTACTACTATCAACATTCGTGGTATCGGTTCTGGCCGTACACTGGTATTGGTTAACGGTAAGCGCTGGGTTCCAGGTCTGGGTGGTGCGGTTGACTTAAACAACATCCCTGCAAGCATCATCGACCGCATCGAAGTACTGAAAGACGGTGCATCTGCGGTATACGGTTCTGACGCGATCGCGGGCGTTGTCAACATTATTACCCGTACTGATTTCGAAGGTTTCCACGCAAGTGCATACCAAGGTCAGTACTTAAGCTACAACGACGGTAACAAAGAACAATACGACGTAGGTTTCGGTTTCACTGGCGATCGCGGCAGTGTTTACATGAACGTAAGCTACGTTGAAGAAGAGCAAACACTGGCAGGTGATCGTGCGATCTCTGCAGTACCAACTTTTGGTACAGCGCCTACTTACGGCGGTTCTTCTGCTCCACCACAAGGCCGTTTCTATTACTACGGTTACGACCAGGCGGGTGACTTCTGGGGTGTTAACGGTCAGGGCGATGGCAATGGCGGTATTAATAGCTGGGTTGAACCAGACAGCCGTTTCAACTTTGCACCATTTAACTACCTGTCAACACCACAGGAACGTACTGCAGTTTACACACAGGCACGTTACGAGCTGACTGACAACATTACTGCTACTGCAACAGCGTTCTACAACAACCGTAAATCCGCTCAGGCACTTGCACCTACTCCCCTGTTCATCGGTACAGCGTTTGGTGATGAAGGTTTCACACTGGCAGCTAACAACCCTTACAACCCAACTGGTTTAGACATCAGTACAGATGCAAGCGTTTATGAAAATGCCGATGGCAGCTTCAACCAGGACGCTGCGGTTATGTATCTGTTTGGTCGTCGTATGATGGAAGCGGGCTATCGTATTTTTGCTCAGAACGTTGACCAATTCCAGTTCAATGGTGGCTTCGAAGGTATCTTTGAAATTGGCGGCTCAGAGTTCTACTGGGACGTTGGTTACACCTATGCAGACATCGCTCAGAACGAAATTACTGAAGGTCTGCTGAACATGGACCGTGTAGCGAAAGCGATCGGTGATGTTGACGTATGTAACTCTTCAAGCGATGGTTGTGTGCCGTTAGATCTTTTCGGTGGCTCTACTGGCCTTTACGAAGGCTCGATCACGCAGGAAATGCTTGATTACATTACCTTCACAGCACAGGATGCAGCGGGTACAACACTTGAAAGCTATCAGGCAAACGTTACTGGTGACCTGTTTGAATTACCAGCTGGTTACCTGGCATTCGCTGCTGGTTACGAAAAACGCTGGCAGTCTGGTTACGACCAGCCAGATGCGCTGATTGCTGCGGGTATTACTTCTGGTAACTCTCGTCAGGCTACTTCTGGTTCATTCAGCGTAGAAGAAGCGTATTTAGAATTAGCTGTTCCAGTATTAGAAGGTCTGCCATTAGTTGAGCGTTTAGATCTTGAACTGGCTACCCGTTACTCTGACTACAGTAACTTCGGTGACACGACAAACTCTAAAGTGGGTGTGAAGTGGCAGGTAACCGAAGACCTGTTGTTACGTGGTACCTGGTCTGAAGCATTCCGTGCACCTTCAATCGTTGAATTGTTCCGTGGACAGGCTGATAGCTTCTCGCCATTGACTGACCCATGTAATGGTGGTGGTTCAGCGAACCCAACGTTGCCAGGTTGTGCGGGTATTCCTACTGGTTATCAACAGCCTAATACTCAGATTCGTATTACCGTTGGTGGTAACCCTGAGCTGTTGGCTGAAGAAGCTGAAAGTACTACAATTGGTTTCGTGTACAGCCCAGAGTTTATCGAAGGCCTGTCTTTAACATTCGATATGTTTGATATCGAAGTTGAGAATGCTGTATCTTCAGTTGGTGCGCAAACTATTCTGAATGCGTGTGCTGCCGATGGCAGAACCCTGTGTTCGTTAATCCAGCGTGGTCCATCAGGTAACGTTGTTGACCTGTACAACGGTCTGGTAAACCTGGGTGGTCAAACTACTTCTGGTTTCGACTGGGAAATCGCGTATAACTTCGAAACTTCTGTAGGTGATTTCCGCCTGCAAATGGATGGTACTTACGTTGACGAGCGTACTACGCTGGTAATCGACCCGGTAACTAAAGAAGTAACTAAGTTTAACGATGCTGGTCAGGCTGGCGACCGTGACGTTGTGCCACGCGTACGTACTAACCTGTCTGCAATCTGGAACTACGAAGACTTCTCAGCAACATACTTGATCCGTTACATCGGTAACACTACTGAAGCATGTTCAATCGGTGGTGGTTACGACGACGATCTGTGTTCTGATTACAACCCAGATGGCGGCAGCACAAACGAACTGGAAGCAATGGCTTACCACGACGCTTCTTTCAGCTACCACTTTAATGACAACCTGCGCTTTACTGTAGGTGTTAACAACGTGTGGGATACTGATCCAGAAGTATCGTACAGCACATTCGCTAACAGCTTCGACCCATCAATGTACGAAGTACCTGGACGCTTTGGTTACGCTCGCGTAAACATGAGCTTCTAAGAATTAGCTAAACATGTTAAAAAAGCCTCTGTAAAGAGGCTTTTTTTTTGCCAAAACATAGTTAATACAAGTTCATGAACCCACAAGAATCTTTTAATTGGGCGCTTCAGGCATTACGAGGACCAGAGCGGTCAATGGCTATAGCAACCCTCAGCAAGCTTGCAGAGCAGCGTCATGTGCCCGCCACATTTGCATATGCTGATGCGTTGCTTGACGACAGTCCTTCAGCGTCATATGAATACCTTACTGACAAATTTCTGCAGGGATTGATTGGGGCAGCCTATCGCGCAGTGTTGAATAAAGTATTCTTCAGCGCTGATGCCCCCGACAGTGCAGATATTGCCTGGCTCAATGCCGAGGCTAATAAGGCTAATATTGAGGCGTTGCTGGTATTACTGATGATGTCGGAGAACACCGACTATTACAATTACTATGTAAATCAGCTTTGGACGATATCCCCTGATACTGCCACTCAGCTTAACTTGCCGCGTTCTGTCGCAAAACAGTCTGAGGTAGGAGAGGTCGCTTTTCCAGAAATCGTAAATAACTACAATAAAAACAGGGTATTGAAACCTACACTGGAAATGAAGGATGTCGGTATTGCTTTGTATCAAAATGTGTTCAGCCCTATGATATGCAGGCATTTTGTACTAAAGTTTAATCCTCACATGCAGCCGTCGTTAATATTCGACCCGATTTCGGGCGAAGGTAAACCAAATTCAGTGCGAACCAGTACGTATTTGCAGGTGAGTGGTGCACATATTGATTGGTTTTCTCTTGAAGTGGAGAAACGTCTTGCCAGCTTGTCGGGCTTGCCCGCATCGCAGGGCGAACCGTTAAGTGTGCTGAAGTATGAGCAATATCAGCAGTACAAGCCGCATTACGACGCCTTTGTGGGTAACGATGCTGCTTTACATGAAATGCAAAAGGATGGCGGTCAGCGAATTAAAACGCAGATATGCTATTTACAGCCAGCCGAGGAAGGAGGCGAAACCGCCTTTTTGCGTAAAGGCTTGACGGTAAATCCGCCTGCTGGCAGTGTACTGATGTTTGACAACGTTGATGACGATCTCAATGTATTAACTGCGTCATATCATGCGGGAATGCCGGTAGTAAAAGGAACAAAATGGATTATGACCAAATGGATAAGGGCGGAAACAACGCACTATGGTCACAGTATTTACACTCTAAAGAGGAAATAACAATGAAAGGAAAGTTGGCAGTAATAGGCATGGTTAGCCTTGTCATGATGGGCTGTAATTCGACAGATTCAGTTACTACTGCTCAGGCAGACACTAACGCTGAAGAACATGACGGCGTAGTGTGTAAGCTTGAAAAACGGGTGGGTTCTAATATGATGACGAAAGTTTGTCGTACCGCCGAAGAGCGAGAAGCAGAACGTGAAGCCGCAAATGAAGCGATGACGCGTTACGGCCGTACTCGTATGACTACCGAGAATTAACGCTTTACCGTTTTTTGTATAAGAGGTGCAACATGCACCTCTTTTGTTATCTATGAATGAATTACTTTTAAACATTGAAAAAGCCCTGGCTGTATCTGATTTTGATTCTGCCTTAAATTATTATGCCGCACTGCACAGCAGTAACCCTGCGTTTTTCAGGCAACGGCCATTCCAAAATAACAATCACCGTACGCACGTGCAAAACGCGGCGAATCTGGCGCGTCGAGACCTCTATACCCGGATTCAGCCTTTTGGCACTTGCTCTGGCAGACTGAATGCTGCAATAGAAAACCTGGTGGGGCTAAAGCCATTAGCGTTGCCTGAGCTGCAACGTCCTTCGTATTTTTACGTACCTTGTTTACGCGACAGCGCATTTTATGATGAATCAGAGTTCAAAGGGTTTGCCAGCATTAAGGAACAGGTATCATCGCTGCTCACCGACTACGCAAACACAAATCACCAGTTAGGCAGTCAAAATTACCTTGATGATTTTGCCAATCTTCCTGACACGGAACAGTGGCAGGCGCTGAACCAGAATAAGTGGATGTCTACCACCCTTATTAAGGGCGGTAACTATATGCCCTTAGACGATGAGCGGCTTGTGCGTATACGAGAACTCGTTGCTCAGAACGATTTGGCCACTTGTCCGCCACATGCGCCAGAGATGTTTATTTCGGTACTTAAACCAGACGCCTATATACCACCGCATTTTGGTTTATCTAATGTGAAGGTTACTGCACACCTTCCACTAAAAGTGAATAAAAACGCATGGTTGGAAGTTAAAGGCGAAAGACGGGACTGGGCAAACCGGGATTACCTGATTTTTGACGATTCGCTTCTGCACAGCGCGGGTAACCCGCATATAGAGGAGCGGGCTGTATTAATATTTGATCTATGGCATCCGGATTTGACCTCAGAAGAGCGTATTGCCATATCAGCACTGATTGCGTCGCAGCAGCAGTGGCATAAAAGCTATGGTATGCTGGCAAATGTCGATAGAGGAACGTATTAATTCACTGTGAATCAACATCTTTTTCAAACGTTATATCAGCAAAAGCAATATGGTCAGTTAATTGTTGCTTTCGAGTCACCGCAAAACAGCCTGCGAGCCGACCCTCTGGTCACTTCGTTGTATTTAAACGCGTTGCGCCATCAGGGGTTAGTTGAAAAAGCACAAAAAGGCTATGAACGCTTGTACAAGAAGTCGTCGCACCTGGCTTTTGTGGTTAACGGTTATGGTAACTTACTTATTGCACTGAATCAGTTTTCCCAGGCGATTAGCGTATTTAAAAATGGTCTAAGCCGAATTGGCCCTCAGTATGAGTTTTATTTTAATGCTGCCCGGGCAATGCAACGATCATCGCAGTTTGTTCAGGCTCAGCAATATTACACTCAGGCTTTGCAACTGAATCCTAACGCATTTGAGGCGCGGGTGAGTATTGCCGAGTGTGTTGCAAGCAGAGGTTTGTTACAGCAAAGTTATGAAATCGCCGCACAGCTATTACCCTATGCACCACAGCATCCCCGATTGCTACAGCACACCAGTATGGTGTGCCGTCGACTTCACAAATACAGCGACGCAGTGAGTTTAGATAAACGCCGTACTCAGTTGTATCCTCAGGATTTGGGCGCATGGCGGAACCTTGGCGGAAGTCTTGCGCTTGCGGGCAATGCCGAAGAGGCCTTGAGTGCGTACGAAAGGGCTTTAGCATTGGCGGGGCCAAACAGTGAACTGCATATCGAACTGGCAAATTGGCTGTGGTTCAGTGGCGATGACCATCCATTCAGATATTTTAAACAAGCCATAGCATCGCAGCCCCAAAATTTGTCTTTCTGGTTGGCATTCATCCATTTGTTGACCAAATGCAACGACTGGCACCAGGCA
>NZ_JBLBUE010000114.1:0-11186 GCF_047290655.1 Alteromonas sp. AMM-1
CTGCCGACGAAATTGCTAGACAGTTGCGTTTGCGCGACCTGGGTGGTCTGGTGGTTATCGACTTTATCGATATGACACCAGTACGTCACCAGCGCGAAGTAGAAAACCGCATTAAAGAAGCCGTGCGCCCTGACCGAGCTCGTATACAACTTGGTCGCATTTCGCGCTTTGGTTTGCTTGAAATGTCCCGACAGCGTCTGCGTCCGTCACTGGGTGAGTCTACTCATCACGTATGTCCCCGCTGTTCTGGTCTCGGCACTATCCGTGGTACTGAATCGCTGGCGTTGTCGATTCTTCGAATTCTTGAAGAAGAGAGCATCAAAGACAATACAGGTCAAATCGAAGCGCAATTACCTGTTCCGGTTGCTACTTATTTGTTAAATGAAAAACGCAAAGCGATTCAAAGTATTGAAAAGCGCCACGGCGTTAGCTTGCTAATCATTCCAAACCCGAATTTTGAAACGCCGCATTATCAAATTGTACGCCACCGTACTGATGATGTGATCACAGATGCCAGCTACAACATTAAGCTGGCTGAACTGGATTCAGACGACGATAATCCGCGCTCTGTGGTTCCTGTTAAGCGTGAAGAGCCAGCATTACAGGGCTTTATCGCGCCAACTCAGGCTCCTATTGTTCAGCCCGTTGTTCAGGAAACCAAAGTTGAGCAGAAGCCTGGCTTGTTCGCCGCCTTAGGCAACTGGTTAAGCAAGCTGTTCAGCAGTGAAGAAGAAGCGCCGAAAGAAGAGCCAAAGCCTAACCGCAATGGCGGGCAGAACAACCGCAAACGCCAGAGCGATAATCGCCGTAATCCTCGCAACAATAATAAGAATCGTCGCAAGGATAGCAGTGAGCGTTCAACTGACGCGCCAGAAAAAGAAGCGTCAAACGAATCTTCGGGCAACAAGCCACGTCAGGACCGCAATAATAATCGTGGCAGAAACCGTTCACGTAAACCGCAGTCTGATAGAGCTCAAGACACTACTCAGGTAGAAAGCACCGAAGTGGTAGCGACTGAAGTGACTGAGGAGCAGACTACCGAGAAGAGAGTAGTCAGAGAGCGTCGTCAGCGCCGTAACATGAAAGGCAGCGTAAGAGCCAAGGCTAATCAGGCTGACGATAAGAAAACTGACAATGCTCAAACTGTGCCGGTTGAAACGAAAAAGGCAGACGTTGCAAAAGCTGAGAAGGCTGCTGCAGTAGTTGATACAACAGAATCTGACATTGCTGAGGTTACAACACAAACTCAGTCTGACGCGCCTGTTGTAAATCAAACAGTAGCAACAGATTCAGATGCAGAGTCAATGCCAGTTGTTAGCGATGCAGACAACGCAGAGCAAACCGATTCAGATGACGACAATGCGAAAGCAGAAAAAGGTTCACGCAGCCGCAGTCGTCGTTCGCCTCGTCATGCTCGTGCAGCAGGACAGCGTCGTAAGAAAGAAAAGCAGCCTGAAGCAGAAGACGACGCAGCTCAGCCAGTTCAACAGGACGAGTTGCAGTTCGATATGCCTGAAAGCACTAGCGAGCTAGCAGAAAACCCATCGGCAGAGCCCAAGCAGGTAGAGATTAACCTGGAGGCCGAAGCGGCACCGGTGGTTGAAGAAACCGCAACACCAGTCGAAGAAGCTACTCCAACGCCTGTAGAAGAGGTTGTGCCTGAATCAACACAGATTGCCGAAGCCCCGGAAGCTATTGAAGCAAGCGAAGCTGCGGACAGCGTGAACGCGGATGTTCAGTTGAATGCGACTGAATCCGATGTTGAAAACGACGTTCCGGTTGCTGAAACAGCGCAAGTTGAAGTTGAAGCGGAAGCCGGAATACCGGTAACCGAAGAAGCTATACCAGAAGCAGCAGCGCCTGTGGAAACAGTTGCAGAGCAAGCACCAGCTGTTGAAGCTAAGCCTGCTAAAGCAGTAAAAACGGTATCGGTTGTTCAGATGGCAAGTAGCCTGGGTAAATTCAGCGTGTCTCACCCAATGGCTAATCCACCAGTAGTGAATGATCCGATTGTAGACATTGCGTTAACAGCCAAACAGGATGGTCAGCGTCCTGCCCTGATTATTTCAGGTAGGTCGGCCACGATAGCCAGCGCGACCAACTCTGCGTCGGCTCCAACTACGCGGCCTGCAACATTGTAAGCATCACAAAGGCGGCCGATAAGCCGCCTTTTTTATTACCCGCAATATCATGAAGACGCAACACGCTTTACTCCCTAACCACATTATGGATTGGCTATATTCGGTAACTCAGGATTCTGCGCTTGAGCAATTTACCCTTGTACAGCCATTGTGGAGTAACTTTGGCAAATTGGTTCGTTGCTTCTCACCTGCACATCAAACCCCTTTTATAGTTAAATGGATTTGCCAGCCAGCAGACTTCAAACACCCCAGAGGTTGGAATAGTCAGGTTAGTCAGCAACGTAAGTGGCACTCCTATGCTGTTGAACGTGAATTTTACCAAAAATATGCAAAGCCAAAACATTGTGCGCTTCCACGTTTGATTGCTCAGCAACAACTCACAGACAGCCAGTGTCTGGTATTATCCGACTTAGACTTTGAAGGATATCCTGCCCGCCCTGATCAACTGACACCGCAGCAATGTGAGCCGGTGTTACGTTGGCTGGCTGCATTTCATGCAGAATACATCAATACTGCTCCCGATGAATTATGGGAAAGAGGCAGTTACTGGCACCTGGGAACCCGCCAGGATGAGTGGCAAAACATGGAAAGTGGGCCGTTAAAAAGTTCGGCATCAAAACTGGACAATGCGCTTCGCAATTGCCCGTATCAAACCCTTATCCATGGCGACGCCAAACTAGCGAACTTTTGTTTCAGTGAAGATTTACACCACGTAGCTGCGGTGGATTTTCAATATGTAGGCGGCGGCACGGGCGTGCAGGATGTCACCTATTTTCTGGGCAGCGCCCTTACTGAAAGCCAATTGCTAACGCAAACAGAGTCTTTGCTGGATAGCTATTTTGAAACATTGGCTGAGCGGCTGGTGAAACGATTCGACACACAGTTCGCTGCCAATGTATGCCGGCACTGGCGCGACTTGTACGACATTGCCAGCGCCGACTTTCACCGCTTTTTGAGCGGATGGAGTCCATCCCATGCCAAAATAAACCGGGCACTTCACCATCACACCCGAATAGCCCTAAACAAGCTCTAACAAGCTCTAACAAGCTGAACAACCTTAAAGCCACCCAAAGAAACCAGCGCGTTTATTCAACACCGTGATTTCTTCGTAGTCATCAGTGCCCCGTCCCGCTGCACCGGCGCAGACCAACAGTGGCAGTAAATGCTCTTCTCGTGGATGACAAAAGCGCGCACCAGGAGCATGTTGCCAGTCATTCAGTTGTTCCCGGATATGCGAATAGTCGTTAGCGGCAGACAAGGTGCTTTTCAGCCATTGTTCAAAAGCGTAATTTAGCCCATCACTTTGTTCCGTTGACGGCGAGAAAAATGCCCGCATGTTATGGAACGAAAACCCCGAACCAATAATGAGCAAGTCTTCATCAGGTAGGTTCGACAATGCCTCACCTATTTTAAGATGCAGTTCTGGATCAAGTGATGCTGACAACGACACCTGAACAACCGGAATGTCCGCGTTGGGGTACATGAGTTTCAGCGGCACAAATACACCATGATCAAGCCCACGTTTAGATTCTTTACCCGCCTGAATGCCAGCTTTAATTAGCGCATTAACAATACTCTCAGCTAAATCTGGCGCACCCGCGCAAGGATAAGTAATATTATAACTTTCAGGGGGAAAGCCATAATAGTCGTAAACCAATTCAGGCTTTACCGCGCTGGTTACCCGAATGTCTTGCGCCTCCCAATGCGCACTCACCACTATAATGGCTTTAGGTTTACGCAATCGCTTGGGTAAATGAACAAGTTGTTTAATCAGCGCGGCATGAGCAGGATCATTTAACAACGGCAGCGGACCACCGCCATGGGAAATAAACACAATTTGATGTGAGGAACTCATAAACTTAACTCCGGCCCTTTGGGGATAATACCCGATGGATTCAGCGCTTTAATAGAATAATACCCGGCTTTGATGTGATCGATGCTTACTGATTCAGCCATCCCGTCCAACTGCATGATTCGAAGCATATACCGATGCAGATATTGATAATCCCGTATCTGCTTTTTATTGCACTTAAACAAGCTGTAGTAAGCGGCATCAAAACGCACCAGGGTGACAAATAGCCGAATATCGGTTTCGGTAAGTTGATCACCTAACAGGTACTTGCGTCCGTCATCGAGCGCGCTTTCCAATTGCTCAAGCATAGAAAATACGTTGTCAAAGGCTTCATTGTACGCCTGTTGTGACGATGCAAACCCTGCCTGATACACGCCATTGTTCAAACGGGCGTAAATAACATCATTCCACTGATCGATATCTTTTGCTAAATGCGCAGGATACAAGTTGGGTCCATGCTGCGTGTACCCGGAAAAAGCGGTATTCAGCATTCGAACAATATCAGCCGATTCATTGTTCACTATGGTTTGTTGTTGTTTATCCCACAACACAGGAACCGTGGCACGTCCGGTGAAACCAGTATCCGCCTTGCTGTAGATCTCATGCAAATAGGTTGCGTGTAACATTGGGTCTGGCTCAGCCCCCTCATACCCACCGAATTGCCACCCCTGTTCACTCAGTTGCGGATTGACAATCGTCACACTGATGTAGCGGGTTAATCCTTTCAGGGCTAACACCGCTAAAACCCGGCTTGCCCAAGGACAGATTAACGCCGCATAAAGGTGATAACGTCCAGGCTCGGCCTTAAACCCGCCTTTACCGGTGGGGCCCGGTGTACCGTCGGGCGTTATCCAATTGCGAAAGGATGAGGTTTGTCGGATAAACCGGCCCTGCTCATCTTTATTTTGAACGGGATGCCAATCGGCATCCCATTTTCCATTGACTAACATGCCTGCCTCCTTTTGTACGAACTACTGCGCACTGACGGCCGCAAATTTCCGGGCAACTAAACCATCCAACGACCACCGACCTGCACCGCTGAATACCAGCGACAGTGTTGCAGCAAACAAAGCCAGTGCGTATTCATAACCGCCATTCGACAGGAAAAGGCCATTACTAATGTGAGCAGTAAAAATTGCAATCAGCATAGTAAAGGCGCTCACCAGTGCAGCCGGCCGTGTTAGTAGTCCCAGCACTAACGCCAGGCCACCAAAAAACTCTGCGCTTCCGGCTAACAAGGCCATTAAAAAGCCAGGGGCTAAACCGATGCTTTCCATATATTGACCGGTACCTTCCAGTCCATAGCCGCCAAACCAGGCGAACAATTTTTGTGCACCATGTGCCGCCAAAACGATGCCAACCGGCGCTCGCAGGATCAATGCAGACCAACCAGCATCGGATTCAAACAGAGAAGTAAGTAATTTAGTGTTCATGATTTTTCCTCATTCAATTTAGTGGTAGTAGCGAGTGGTGAATTCCCTTCGCATCATCAGTGTGTTCACTATACTCACTCCCTATTGATTGATTAACCCCGTTAAAATAGACTAACTATCAACATTTCATTGATAATTAGCATGGCAATATGGATAGAATTGAAGCAATGCGCGCTTTTGTGGCAGTGGCAAAATCAGGCGCTTTCGCAAGCGCAGCCGACAGACTGGAAAAAAGTCCGCAACTCATAAGCAAATACGTCTCTCAACTGGAAACCCATCTCAATACCCGGTTGTTCAATCGTACCACTCGCAAAGTACATTTAACTGAAGCCGGTGAGCGTTATTTAGTAAGAGCGTCACAGGTACTCGACGATATTGACGAAATGGAAAATCAGTTGGGCGAGATGCAAACCCATGCCAGTGGATTACTGCGCATCAGTGCCCCGGTGGCGTTTGCCACCCTGCATCTGGCGCCACTCATTTACGCGTTTCAGCAACAATACCCGGCTGTTGATATTGATTTACAATTAAACGACCGCAAGGTAGACATAGTGGAAGAAGGCTTTGATATTGCGCTGCGCATTGGCACCTTGCGCAATTCGTCGTTAATTGCCAAACGTCTCACAGCAATCCGTATGGTAATGTGTGCCTCACCCACCTATTTATCTAAGTGTGGTACACCTGACAGTCTGGAAGCGTTAAAAACCCATAATTACTTGCGCTACAGCTATCTGGATGCTGATAACGGACCACTGCCTCACCAGTATCTTTCAGAGACCACTCACAACCAGCTGGGCGGATTGAGCTGCAATCATGGCGGTTTATTGAGTCAGGTTGCCATTCTTGGACAAGGTATAGTGCTGCAACCCACCTTCATTTGTTATGAGGCACTAAAATCGGGTGACCTGGCTGTTGTTTTACCGGAGCTCGAGCCCGCACCGATCAACCTGTATGCGGTATATGCGCATCGACAGCTACTCGCCAGCAAAGTACGCGCATTTATCGACTTTGCCAGCCAGTATTTTGGTGATACACCTTACTGGGACGATGGCCTGCCTGCCCCCGTTATGCGTTAACCGTTTCGCTAACCGTGTTCGACCATGTCGTGGTAAAGCTGGCGAATGCGCTTAACCATAGCACCCGGCACGCCTTCACCAATAGTGCGGCCATCTACGTCGATAACCGGCGTTTGCGCACCGAACGTGCCGGTAACAAAGGCTTCATCAGCACTGTATACATCAACCAGTGAAAAGTTTTTTTCGTATACCGGAATACCCTGTTTGCGGCACACATCAATGGTTTTTTGGCGGGTAATCCCTTTCATCGCGTAGTCGCCAGTTGAGGTCCATACCTCGCCTTTTCTTACAATGAAAAAATTGGTGGAATTACACGTACTCACAAATCCGTGGGGATCCAGCATGAGCGCTTCATCTGCACCGGCTTTGTATGATTGGATCATGGCGGTAATACAATTAATTTTGCTGTGTGAATTTAAACGCGGATCCTGTACGTCCGGATGCCCCCTTCGAACATGCACAGTAAATAGCTTGATGCCCTTTTCTACCGGCGCTAAATCCTGCGATTTATACTCCGCAATGATCACTATCGTTGGCCCCCACAAACTGAGACGCGGATCCTGATAAGGTGTTTTCTTCGGACCGCGGGTAACCATTAGTCGCGCATGCACTCCATCGGTCATGCCGTTTGCTTCAACCGTAGTATACAAGGCCTCAACGAGTTGCTGACGCGTTTTACCAATGTCCATATCCAGCGCTTTGGCACCCGCAAACAGCCGATCTAAATGGTCGTCAATAAAAGCGAACTTACCGTTGTGTAATCGCAAACCTTCCCAAACACCGTCGCCCAACATAAAACCGCTGTCGTAAACCGACACTTTTGCTTCGTGTTTAGGCACCAAATCGCCATTCACATAAATTTTGATATGTTGGTTGCGTTCATCGTCAATCGACGCGTGGGCACCACCCGCCTTGTGTTCCTGCATGCTGCTTCCTCAAAAATGCGTTACTACTAAGTCATCTTACCTGCTTTACCGCACTGGTTGGCATAAACCAGTTTAACGCTGCCCATAACAAGTCAAGTAGCGGGGCCAGCCAATTGGCAAATGCGAATGGAGCATATAATAGCGTAGGGACGCCTAATGTACCTGCCACAAACACACCACCTGAATTCCAGGGAATAAGCGGCGCACTCATGGTAGCGCCGTCTTCCAGCAAGCGCGATAGATTCGCGCCCGATAATCCGCGTTGCTGATAAGCAGGTAATAACATCCTGCCCGGTAAGGTATAAGCGATAAAGGCGTTACTGGCAAAGTTAAATCCCAACGCTGCGAGCAAGGTAACCAACACCAGGCGAAACCGCGTGCTTGCGACTTTCAGCAGCGCCAAAAGTAACGTTTCAAGACTTCCCGTTGCTTGCAACGCTCCGCCCAGTGCCATCGCAAGAATAATCAGTGATATCACCCACATCATCGACATCAGCCCGCCTTTAGACAGCAAAGCATCTAAACCTGGTTGCCCGGTTTGACTCTGAAATCCGTTCATCAGCAGTTGCACCAGCGATTCAGGTGCCACACCCTGCCCCCAAACCGCCACAAGACAAGCAGCAACAACGCCGAAAAATATGCCTGGAATCGCTGGCAGTCGAAAATATATCGTTATCCCAATGACGCACGGCGGTAGTAATACCCACCATGACAAGTCAAAATGCTGACCAATACTGGCCGACAATAAATTGAGTGAGCTGGCGGTAAATGTGCTTGTGCTTGTATCTGGACCAAGCCAGTAATAAGCCACCAGAGACACACACATTGCAGGTAACGTACTGGGGATCATATTGCGAATATGCTTATACAAATCTACCCTGGCGATGGCGGCAGTAAAGTTGGTGGTATCTGAGAGAGGCGACATTTTGTCGCCAAACCAGGCACCAGACACGATAGCGCCCGCGCACAATGCCACGGAAACGCCCAATACCTCAGCCATGCCCATCAATGCTAATCCTATTGTGCCGACGGTGCCCCAGGACGTACCGGTAAACACCGATACCACCGCACATAGCAAACAGGTGGCAGGTAAAAACCAGTCAGGGGAGATCATGGTTATGCCCTGCACGGTGAGAAATGGCACGGTGCCCGCGGCGATCCAACTACTGATGGTCATCCCTACTAGCATAAAAATGCCCAGCGCTGGTAAGCTTTCAGCGATGTTTGTGATCATCGCAGATTGAATTTCCTGCCAACGGATACCGCGAAACACGCCAATCAGTGCAGTGATAGCGCAGCCCAATAGTAGAGGTATATGCGGACCGCCTTTGAGCACAAACAGGACGTACATCAATGCTGCCCCAGTGAGAATGATTGGCAGCAACGCCCAACCTAATGCTTTATTTGAAGCTGATAACCTGGTTGTCACTGAATCTCCGCTTTTTCACGCATTACAGACATACCCTTAGCCTGTGAATCATCTGTGGCATTATGCAAGAATCGTGGCAGGAAAATTCGCACTAAACACCTAATTTAATGTACGTTTTTGGACAATTAAAGCATCGCAACATCACATCGTGCCACAAAGTAGTGCAATAGATGAAAGTGAACTGAAAATGCGTTGCAGTAGATTGGCTTGTTCCGTATGTTATTGCACTATCCCGCCAGTTTTATTTACAACACAAGGAAGGGCAATGCGAATTGCAATGTGGTCAGGTCCCAGAAATCTATCAACTGCTATGATGTACGCCTTTGGCGCCAGGGCTGATTGCGCGGTATGGGATGAACCTTTTTACGCCCCGTTTCTCAAAATCGGCGGCAGGCCAGACCCTATGCTGGAATGTATATTTGCCCGGGAAGAAACCGATCCTTTAAAAGTCGCTGAACGATGTGCAGGCCCTATTCCGGAAAATAAAGCATTGTTCTACCAAAAACACATGCCACAACACATGCTGGCAAGTTTTCCTGATGACTGGATGAATGCAGTAAAGCACGTCTTTTTAATTCGTCACCCTGCACGGGTGATCTGCAGTTATACCAAGAAAAACGGTATTCCAGTGCTCAGTGATATTGGCATTAAAGAGCAAACTGAGTTGTTTGACTCATTAACCCGCCAGTTCAATGAACGCCCGCTGGTGATTGACTCCGGCGACATCCGTTCGAATCCAGCGGCTTATCTGGAGTTACTTTGTCATTCACTTGGTATTGAATGGGATCCTGCCATGCTGAGCTGGCCAGCCGGAGGCCACAAATCCGATGGCGCCTGGGCACCACACTGGTACCCAGAAGTATGGACAAGCACCGGCTTTGCAGGACCAGAAGGCCCTCTTCCTGACGTACCTGACAGTTTGAAGCCGTTACTTCAGGAGGCGATGAGTTATTACACCCATTTACAACATTATAAACTAACTGCAGATTGAAAAATCTTTGCATCGGCATAAATGCGAAGTGGACTATTTGGGGCAAGTATGTGCAATTAGCCCATGCCAATTGCTCATTTAGAGTTACATACAAAAAAGCCAGAAGCTGTTTAACACAATCAGCTTTCTGGCTTTCTATCCAATTTACCAACAAATATTATTTACTTGTGTTTTTACGAAGTCTTACCAGCGTAAGTACGCTTAACAACATTAATGCCATTGCCGAAGGTTCGCTTACAGTAGAAACATTAGACGATGACGCAGTAGCATCCAAAGTGACTTCAGAAATTGCGTAAAACTGGGGGTAATTTCCTTCTGTCACGAAGCCTGACAACGTAACTTTGTTAGACACTAAACCGAACAGCGCAGTATTCGATAAGTCAATTAATTCGTGAGAGTGGTCACGACCATTATTTGAGCTACCCGCATTAGATGGACCAAAACCCTGGCTGCTGATAAACGCAGTGATACCATTAATGGTTACATTTACACCAGAAATACTACCAGGAATACCATTTGTCGTTGGGCCATAGCTATACAGTGACAGTTCGCTAAACGAAAATAATGAATCAAATAGTAAGTCAATTGAAGAATTATCTGCTACCTGAAACAATTGGGTATCATTCGAACCAGTACCTACCAGGCCATCATTCAATGTACCACTGCCATTTGTGTAATTGTAAGTGCTGCCATTAGAGGAAATTGTACCATTGTAGGTATGTGCCCACCCTCCATTACCACTCAGTCTTACGTTATATGCGTCGTAAGAGTCTGCGGAAATTAATGCAGCCGATGCAGTGTGAGTAAATAAAGCGAATGTAGCTACTGTTGCTAATGTCTTAAATAATCTCATTTCCTACTACTCCAAAAGAATGACTATTTTTTGTTTGATATTGGAATACACATTCCATGCCAAAAAATAAAACACTTCTGAATCATGAACTTGAAGTATTTCTAACTAGTGGGATTTTTGCCAGCGTAAGAAAAGCTGACACTGAAAACCGGCAAATCAACCTAAGAGCGCAATTTATCGCGAATATCCATCCAGGCTTTGCCGATGTGATTCAACCCTCGCTGGTCGCGTCCAATTCCCCAGAAATAGTCATATTGTGACGTTTCAACAATAAGCCTATCTTCGGTAGCAAGCAGAGCTTCGCGCACTTCCTCATACATTTGCACTTTTGTGTACAGTGCTCGTTTCATTAATATGGGCGCAGTAGATGGGTAGTCATTGATTTTTGCGCGATACCAGACTTTGCCGTATTCATAAGCCTTTTCACCCGTTGGCATAGCAGCAGCTTTCTCAGCGTGATGCGGCTTTTTTAGCGTTTTGGCTCA
>NZ_JBLBUE010000115.1:0-11169 GCF_047290655.1 Alteromonas sp. AMM-1
CAGTTGAAAAGTGGCGGAGCGTACGGGACTCGAACCCGCGACCCCCGGCGTGACAGGCCGGTATTCTAACCAACTGAACTACCGCTCCACATTTTCAATTATTTCAGCGATTTAACAAGATTCTTTTCAGAACCATGCCCCTCACTGCGGCGCAGATAATACGGATTCCATTTAGTCGAGTCAACGGTTTTTTTTACCAAACTGTCATTCTTCGAATCGTTTGCCTGTTTATTCGCCATATCGACGAAATTGGCAACGAATTGATTAAAAATCCGCTAGCCCGGTTAAACCAATGAACGAACAAATACTTATTGATATAAGCAGGTACGTTGGGTCATGTCTGACGGTTAATTGCCTTCTGGTGCTTTGTTCTTTTTAAACTTGCCCAACAGGTTTGCAAGGAACCCTTTTTTCGCCTCACCTTCAGCAGGCGCCTTGTTCGTCTTTCCCGGCGCTTTGCCAGAAACTTTTCCAGAAACGTTTCCTGACGCTTTAGCAGAGGTGTCAGACGGGGCTTTCCTGGCGCGTTTAAACCACATTACCAAGCCAATCACTATTCCACCAACCAGAATAATGCCGCCATTCACAGCAATCAGCCACATCATCAGCGTTTGGTTATCCATGCCGGTAGGTTCAGGAACGGGTTCCGGCATAACCATAGCAGGTTCAGGCATCGTCTCTGCCACCGGCGCTACAATCTCAGGCTCAGGTAATTCTGGCTCCGCCACCAGAAACGTATATTCGGGCACGTCCAATATAAAATCCCGGCCATTCACCGTTTTACCATAAGCGGTGAGCTTGACGCGGAAAATGCCATAGTCAAAAGCAATAATCAGATGCTCCCGCACCGCATCACTGGGTTCGGTAAGTGAAAAATTCTGCACATCCCCATTGGGGTAACGCACTTTTCCATCAACCAGGAGCGAATTTAAGTCAACCAGCTCGCGGTCTACGTCAATCAGTAATTTGTGGTAATCATTGCCGCCGCCATCTAACTCAACATTCATAATGACCGGATTGGGATACAAACGAATGGGCGGATCGACCTGTTCCCGGGTAAACATCGGCGTGCTGACACGAAAGATCGGCTGCCACTCTCCTGCTGCAACGCCCAGGTTAAACTGTCCGGTAAAAATACCGTCCAGCGGCGCTTCGTCCATGCCTCTGCCATTGTCTTCAAAGGTAGCAATTTGCTGGTCGTCGGCACCAAAATTGTCATAGTTGGGGTTATTGGTACTCACCAAATCAATGGTGAGTTCTACCACGTCGCGAAACTGGCTGTAATCAATTGGCTTATCGCCATTGGTTAAATAAGCCGTTTGTTTAAGAATTTCACCGGAGAACAGAATTTTAGGCAGCGGATCGGCATGTAACGCGATATCAGACAACACCATGACCCGGCTACCCGGTAGGATTTGCCCCACCGCCTGCCAGGGACCAGGTACCGGATTTTTAATATTGATCATGTCGTAGGTGTCGGCATCAAACCAAAAGATGTCTTTACCGTCTACCTGACTCTGAAAAATCTTGGAACCGTCAGGCCGTACCAACACCACAGGTGCAGAGCCATATTCGCGGAAGAACACCATAGTGACTTCTTCCACGTTGTAATCAATTCGAAAGCGGTTTTGTAATAGCTTAATACCGTTTTCGTACTCGCTGCCGATTAGCGATATAGGGGAATCATCAGCACCGGCTGAACCTGGAGCCGCCGAATTGGGTGCAGAGCCAGTAGCCGGACTTAATATTTCATCGCGTGACTGTGCCAGAGCATGCCCGGATGCCAATACCAGAGTCCAAAGTACGCATATGCGTGTGATGCGATTTAAAACCAATGCTAGCGCCCTATCCCGGCTAAAAGAAATCAGAGGTTACGCCACAAACACTGTCCGCCTTGTTTTTCAACCAGGTTCAGACGTTCCTCATGTTGTGTTAATTCATCGGCAGTGGCTTGAATAACCTTTAATTTATTTGCGCCGCGCTTAATTCGACGGATCACTTCTGCCCCGGTACCAGCCGCCTGATTATTCCCCGCCAGATTCAAATCTGTCTGACCACCAGTCATGATCAGGTACACATCGGCCAGGATCTCAGCATCCAGTAAAGCGCCGTGCAATTCGCGGTGACTGTTGTCTATGCCATAGCGCTTACACAATGCATCCAGGTTATTTTTTTGCCCGGGGTGCATGTCTCTGGCGAGTACCAGGGTATCCAGTACCGTGCAGATTTCGCGTGTTAATATGCCTGAAGTGGGGCCATGCATGGCAAATTCGTGATCCATGAAGCCCACGTCAAACGGAGCGTTGTGAATAACCAATTGGCCACCGCGAATAAAGTCCACAAAGTCCTGGGCTACATCGGCAAACACCGGCTTGTCAGCCAAAAACTCATTGGTGATCCCGTGAACCTCAATGGCTTCCTGTTCAATTTCGCGCTGAGGATTAATGTATACGTGGAAATGATTGCCAGTTAAACGGCGATTAACCACTTCTACACAACCAATTTCGATAATCCGGTGCCCTTCTCTGGGTTCGATACCCGTTGTTTCTGTATCCAGTACTATTTGACGCATAAACCACTCTAAACTTTGGTCAGATTCCGGTAGTATACCAAGCCATTGCTGGCAGACCACGCCTTCATAACAAAAAAGGAGAATTCGTGGCGCAACAATCTGTTCATATTTTTACCGATGGCTCGTGTTTAGGCAATCCCGGGCCAGGCGGATACGGCGCGATACTCATTTACGGCAAACACCGCAAAGAGCTGAGTCAGGGCTATACGCTCACTACCAACAACCGGATGGAGCTGTTGGCGACTATTGCCGCACTCAACGAACTGACCAAACCCTGTCTGGTAGAACTCACCACCGACAGTCAGTATGTAAAAAACGGTATTAATCAGTGGATCCATGGCTGGCGGAAAAATGGCTGGCGTACCGCTAACAAGAAACCGGTAAAAAATGCCGACTTATGGCAACGCCTGGACGACGCAATAAAACGCCATAAAGTGAACTGGCATTGGGTTAAAGGCCATAGCGGCCATCCTGAAAACGAACGCTGCGACGAATTGGCCCGGGCGGGTGCGAATAACCCAACTCAGGAGGACTCGGGGTATCAGCCAGAGAGTTCAAACACCTAATCTACGGGTGAATATTCCAACTACTCAGCGGGAATCTCCCCGCTTTCCTGCTGCCGGAATTGATAACTCATCAATAATGGCAGCCCGCACGACACACCAATCAGGCAGGTTGCCGCGACAATACTGATAATTTGTGGGTACGAGTAACGTGCCTTAGTGATATATAAATATACCAGAATCGCTACTGCAGAAATAAATACATCCAGCCAGGCAAAAACACTCAGCGGAGTAGCGGTTAGATGCTGCCAAAATAATACGGGGTGCACGCCGTATTCCATCAACCAGTTTACGAACGCTTTCAGCGGGATCACAGTCCCTGCTAATGCAATAAATAAAAACAGTGTGGATGCTCTCATTGCCAACGCACCACCAGCTTTCCCTTGGTTGCGTTGCGCTGAATGGCTTCGTGACACGCATTGATGTCTGTCACCATGTATACGCCGTCTATTACCACCGATAATTCTCTGGTGCTGAAAGCGGGCAGACACGCTTTTGAAAATGCGGCCACTAAATCGGCCTTGTACGCTACCGAGCGGTTTCTTAATGTGCTGCCGGTGATCGTTATTCGCTTTGCAAGTAACTTAGCCATATCCAGCTTTTCGGCAAACCGGCCGCCCATCATTGCCAGATAAACCACAGTGCCATCCATCGCCATAATATTGAGATTTCGGTTAACGTAGTCGCCCGCCACCATATCCAGCACCGCATTGACCCCATCAGGCCAGTGCTGCTTGAGCTCACTGACATAATCCTGGAGGGTGTAATTAATTAACACCGATGCACCTTGCGCCTCGCACACCGCCAGCTTGTCAGCCGAAGACGCCGTCACAGCAGTTTCTACGCCCCAAAGGCGACAAAGCTGAATGGCGGCCAGCCCTACACCGCTGGCACCGGCATGAATCAGCGCCTTTTGTCCGCGCTGTAATCCAGCAATAGTATGTAGTGTCTGAAAAGCCGTGAGATACACTTCTGCAAGACCGGCCGCTTCAGCATCAGTTAAATTTGCCGGCACGCGCAGAAGGTGTGACGCCTCAATGGCGACATACTCGGCATAGCCGCCGCCCGCAATGATGGCACAAACCCTTTCGTCTGGCTGCCAGCCAGAGACATCACTACCAATAGAAACAAGGGTGCCACAGACTTCCAAACCCAGAATCTCGCTTTCACCCGGTGGTGGCGGATAGTGCCCGGCACGCTGTAATAAGTCAGCACGGTTAACGCCAAATGCACTTACTTTCACTAACACCTGAGTAGGTGTTATGGCTGGCACAGCACATTCTGCAATTTGCAATAACGCCTGGGGATTATTGCTATCAAATGCTATGTATTTCATGTTCATTACTCTGTTTATTGCCCTTGCAGATAAATATCAGGCCGGTGGATTTGCATAAGCGGTGTGGGATCAGTAACCGGCTTGAAACCAAATTGCGAATAAAGGCTATGCGCATCTTTGGTGGCCAGCATAAAACGGCGCAAGCCCTGTAATTCAGGTAAATGCACAATGGTGTCGATCAGGTGTTTACTCAGCCCCTGGCCGCGATAAGCAGGTAACACAAACACGTCAGCTAAATAACCAAACGTGGCTTTGTCTGTGATCACCCGGGCAAACGCAACCTGTTCCTTGCCATGCAGAATACCCACACACACAGAGTGCTCCAACGCCGTTCTCAACGTGCTGGCGGGGATGCCTTTAGCCCAGTAAGTCTGACTGACAAAGGCGTGGATGGTGTCAAAGTCCATGTCGCTGAGCTGAGTCACAATAGTAAAAGTGGGTTGAGCCAGATTATCGGACACATTGATTTCCTTTTGCCCTGATTAAAATGCGTCTTTGTGCAAGCGCATGTATAAACGATAGCCATCAGCAGCAAGGCAAATGCCCGGTTAACTGGACTTCATATCGCTATCGCCAGTATACTGCGCGCCCGTCATTGTTCTAAGAATGCCAAGCATATGTCTGCAAAAATCTATTTACAACCCGGAAGGGAAAAGTCTTTATTACGCCGCCACCCCTGGGTGTTCGAAGGTGCGGTTGCCGCGGTAAAAGGCCGGTGTCGTCTGGGCGATACCGTAGACGTATTCAGTGCTGACAACAAATGGCTTGGCCGCGGCGCATATTCTCCGAATTCGCAAATTAGAGTGCGGATGTGGACATTCGATCAAAACGAAACCGTCGATAACGCCTTCTTTTGCCGCAAAATCGAATCCGCCTGGCAACTACGCCAACAAATTATGGCCCGCTCAAATTCCAATGCGTGCCGATTAATTGCCGCTGAATCAGACGGCTTGCCGGGTGTTACCGTTGATTTATATGATGACGTTGCCGTCGTTCAACTATTGAGTGCCGGAGCCGACAAGCATCGCGATAAAATTGTCTGGGCATTGCAACGCACGTTGTCACTGCGCGCAATATTTGAACGCAGCGACGTAGACGTAAGGCAAAAAGAAGGACTGGAGCCGCTAATACAAACATTATGGGGTGATGTACCACAAACCGTGGATATTCAGGAACACGGGGTCACCATTCGCGTCGATCTGCACACCGGCCATAAAACCGGGTTTTATCTCGATCAGCGGGAAAACCGTTTTGCAGCAAGCCGATACGCACAAAATGCCAGTGTACTTAATTGCTTTAGCTATACCGGCACTTTTGCCTGCTATGCACTGCGGGGTGGCGCCACTCACGTTACCAACGTGGACGTATCGCAACCGGCACTGGATATGGCGGCAACTCATATAGAACTGAATGGGTTTAACCCGCAACAGTGCAGCCAGGTAAAAGGCGATGTATTTGACGTGTTGCGTCAGTATCACAGCAATCAAACGCAATTTGATATGGTGATCCTTGATCCGCCCAAGTTTGTTGACAGCAAGGCGTCTCTTACCCGCGCTTGCCGGGGTTACAAAGACATCAATATGTATGGTATTCACGCCGTAAAACCTGGCGGTATTCTGTTAACTTTTAGTTGTTCGGGGTTAATGCCTGCAGATCTTTTCCAGAAGGTGGTGGCAGATGCAGCACTGGATGCTGGTCGTCAGGCACGCATTCTGGAACACCTGTCACAGGCCCCTGATCACCCTACCGCGCTCAACTATCCGGAAGGCTACTATCTGAAAGGTTTGATTTGTCAGATAGAATAATTCCCTGCCCTCACCAGTGCTGACAGCCAATTAAGCGGCCAGTGAAAATTCCTGGCCATTGGCGCGATTTATTCTCTGCCAGAATTTTTCATGGAAGTAAAAAACAACGGTATTAATTGCCGGCTCAACTAACGCTACTGCGCCACCAACCAAAAAACTATCCGTTAATAAATACGTTACCGTGAACGCAACACAAAAATGTACCATGGCAAAGGTAATGGTTTTCAACATAGCAATCTCCTCACTTGATAATGAGAAGTATTGCTAATAGAAAAGACAAATTAAAACCAAATTTATTGATTGGTTTAATTAAATGAATCGATTCGACACCAGCAAACGCAATCGCGTCGAATGATTATTTCATTTCTGAGATTTCAACCCCAATTACACAGCTGCTGTCTGACTGGGCAACACAACGCACTACCTTGGCAACTGCAGATAATGACGGAATTTGAGAACTGGTAGAGTCGATGCTGATATTCACCGTTGTACCAATTTCAATGGACGGTTCATCCACTTCCAGTGACATGCCTGTTGCACTGATATCTTTGCACACTGCCTGCAATGAACGACTCGACTCGTCATCGATGATCTGCACCTGACAAGGAGAATTCACCATCATCCTGAAAAAGTTTCGCTTGTCGTCGTATCCTAACATTTTTACATCTCCTGTGACCGCTACTACCATATCAATAGGAAGCCTGTAGAGCCCCCCTCACATGATATTGGTTATAGGGCGACATTTACCGCTTGTCAATGTTATTTCAGCTTAAAAGCTTTCCAGTTGATTTTCTATCCGCTTAGCTGAAATAGGTATTGCTGTACCAAGTTGTTGAGCAAATAAGGATACCCGTAATTCTTCTATCATCCACCGCACTGCAAGTAATTCCTCTGGCACTTTGTGTTTCGGATATTTGGCAAGCACACTTTGATAACGGCTTTCCACCTTCTCAACGGCCAGTTGCTGCATGCGATCGCGATTAGGATCCACCGCCAGTTTTTCAAGCCGTCGTGCCAGCGCTTTTAGGTAGCGATTCCAGTCTTCCAGTCTTGAACGGCCAAATTCTGCAACAAATCCCGGAAACACCAATGTGGACAAATGGCTTTTAACATGGCTTAAACCGGTAACCATGTCGAATGACACCTTGCCTTTCATCTTTTTCTGACATTCATGGGCCAGCGTTAACCCGGTTTCTACCAGTTGTGCAATGACCAGTACTTCGTCGTTAATGTTTGCCCTTACGTAATCCAGGCAGGCATCGAATTGTGCTTTCTCGCGTACAATACAACCAGATTGCTCCTGAAAACGCGTACTTAGCGCATCGATACCCGCAAGAATACAATCGTCTATAAGGGCTTTAATTTGCCCAAAAGGATTAAAATACAACCCCAGTTTAGCTTTGTTGGGCAGTTTCTTTTCAAGGTAGCTCACTGGCGATGGCATGTTCACCATTAGCAATCGGTTTAACCCCTGCTGATGCTGCTTTTCTGCCTGCTCTGCCTCCGGTAACAATTCTATGTCAACGCGCTTGCCTTTCACCACCAGCGCAGGATACGCCTGCACTTCAAAACCGCCGTGCTTTTGCGTGAAACTTTGTGGAAGCGCGTCGAAATCCCAACTGGTGATATCTTTGCGCTCAAGCTCTGGCGTTGCCGCTTTTTCGAAGGTTTGCTTTACTTTTCCCTGAAGTGTCTGTTTAAGCGCTTCTAAATCGTTGCCGTTGGCCAGTACCTTGCGATTGGCATCCACCACTTCGAAATGCATCACCAGGTGCTTGTCGAGCTGATCTAACTGCCAGTCTTCTGGTGTTACAGCAACCCCTGTCATACGCAGTAATTTTTGCGCTAACGCCTCCAGCAACGGAATGGGTTTACCCGTTTTTTCGTCGGCTTCTTTCATATCAGCCAAACAGGCTTCAGCGTAATTAGGCGCGGGTACAAAATTGCGTCGCAGTCGCTTAGGCAAACTCTTGATCAGTTGTACCACTAACTCGTGGCGCAATCCTGGCACCTGCCAGTCAAAACCATCGGCAACCACCTGATTCAGCAATGGCAGTGGAATACTAACCGTTACGCCGTCATCAATAGCATTGGGTTCAAAATGATAGCGCAACGGCAGCGTCAGGTTTCCTTGTTGCCAGCTATCGGGAAAGGCATTAGCCAACCCTGCGCCGGGTTGCTGCACGAACACATCCTGTTCGGTAAACCGCAGCGACGCCAGAGCGTCTTTTTGTTTTGCCCACTTTTTGAATGCCGCTTCGCTGTTAACGGCAACCGGCAATTTTGCGGCGTAAAAGTCTACCAGTTGTTGCTCATCAACCATCAAATCACGACGCCGTGTTTTCTGCTCCCAGTCGTCGGCCAGTTGCAGCAATGCCTGATTGTCTTGCAGCACGTCGTATTGCAGTCGCGTATCACCATTCACCAGCGCTTCGCGAATAAATAACTGATGACATACAGGTGGATCGATCTGGCTATAGGTTACCAATCGCTGAGCCACAATGGGTAAACCAAACAGCGTGACTTTTTCGCTGGCGGTGACTGCACCGCGCTTTTTAGACCAGTGAGGCTCTGAGTAATGTTGATTGATAAGATGCCCGGCCAGGCGCTCTATCCACGCGGGATCGATTTTTGCCACCATACGGGCAAACAGCTTTGACGTTTCAACCAGCTCAGCCGCCACGACCCATTTGGGGTTAGCTCTGGATAGTCCTGACCCCGGAAAAATCATAAATCGGGTATTGCGGGCGCCAAGGTATTCCCGCTCTTTGTCTTTCATACCTATGTGCGACAGTAAGCCTGTGCACAAAGCCTGATGTATTGAAGCGTAATCAGCCGCTTGCTGAGTAATGCGCAAGTCAAGTTCCGCAACCGATTTACGCAATTGACTCACAATATCCTGCCACTCACGCATGCGCAGATAATTAATAAAGTTTGTCTGACACCATTTGCGCAACTGGTTATTCGTCAGTTCGTTTTGCTTTTCTCTGAACGCCAGCCAGAGATTCCATAGTGCGATGAAATCCGAGTCTTTATCGGCAAACTCTGAATGTTTTTCGTCGGCTTGCGCCCGCTTTTCCTGAGGGCGTTCGCGCGGATCCTGTATGGTGAGTCCCGCCGCAATTACTATCACTTCCATCAGGCTGTTGTATTCACCGGCTGCCACCACCATACGGGCATATCGGGGGTCTACCGGCAAGCGTGAAATTTGACGGCCTAACTGTGTTAAACGGGGCTGGCCCTTGCGCCGCTCGATGGCCTGAATTTCTTCCAACAATCGAAACCCATCGTTAATCTGGCGGCTATCTGGTGGTTGAACAAAGTCAAATGACGCAATATCGCCTAAACCCAGCGTAAGCATTTGCAGAATAACCGACGCCAGATTAGTCCGCAGGATTTCCGGATCGGTAAACGCCGGACGATTTTCATAATCGTCTTTAGTGTACAGGCGAATACAAATCCCTTCAGACACACGGCCACAACGACCAGCCCGTTGATTTGCCGAGGCCTGGGATACCGGTTCAATGGGCAATCGTTGTACTTTACTGCGCGGACTGTAGCGCGAAATGCGTGCAGTACCCGGATCGATTACGTATTTAATCCCCGGCACAGTAAGTGACGTTTCCGCCACGTTAGTTGACAGTACAATTCGGCGCCCACCATGAGGCTGAAAAATCCGTTGCTGCTCTGAAGCAGACAAGCGCGCGTACAGAGGAATTATTTCTGTATTGCGGTACTGCTGTTTACTTAATGCATCCTGAGTGTCGCGAATTTCCCGTTCACCACTTAAAAATACCAGAATATCACCACGCGGCTCGCGCATGAGTTCATCAACAGCATTGATGATCCGGTCAACCTGATCCTGCTCCTCTTCCGAATCCTGCGGATCGTGATAACGGATTTCAACCGGAAACGTACGACCACTGACTTCAATGATAGGCGCATCGTTGAAATACCTGGAAAAACGCTCCGGATCAATAGTCGCTGACGTAACAATAACTTTGAGCTCTGGGCGCTTTACCAACAATTGCTTTAGATAGCCAATCAGAAAATCGATGTTCAGGCTGCGTTCGTGCGCTTCATCGATAATGATGGTGTCGTATTCATTTAAAAATCGGTCCTGCTGCATTTCTGCCAGCAGCATACCGTCGGTCATTAATTTAACCAGAGTATTGTCACTAACCTGATCGGAAAATCGGATTTTAAACCCGACTTTTTCGCCTATCTGCGTGCCCAACTCTTCTGCGATGCGCGATGCGACGCTTCTGGCTGCTAATCGGCGCGGCTGGGTATGCGCAATCTTACCGGTAATGCCGCGGCCTAATTCCAGACATATTTTGGGGATCTGAGTGGTTTTACCGGAACCGGTTTCGCCGGCAATAATCACCACCTGATGGTTGGCAATGGCTTCTTTAATGTCGTCTTTGCGTTCGCTTACCGGTAACGGCGGGTACTCAATGTTGGGTACCGCAGCCGCCCTTTCCTCGCAGCGAGCAATGGAGGCATTGAGCCGGTCAATCACCTTGGCTAATTGCTGCTGCACGGACTCGTCGGCTAAATTCGCTTTTTGCAAGTGCTGCAATTGACGTCGAATAGAAAAACGATCGGCAATAGCGCATTGGGGCAATTGACTAAAAAGAGCTTTAAACGGCGCGGGATTGGGCATAGTGAACGGTGCTTGACTCTGAAACTGCAAAACTGCGATCCTAGAAGAACCAGCTGTGTTTTTCTAGCCTTTTCGGGTGTTTTGCCACACATCAACGGTGAAATCAGCGCTCAAGCGAGCACAAAGCCGCTTACTTTCCTTAGGGCGTGTTGATCTTTGCTGTATGATTTTGCAGCAGCCTGTGCGACGTTTATACAATGAAGCGCAAGTGAAGTGTAGTCATCTAC
>NZ_JBLBUE010000116.1:0-11083 GCF_047290655.1 Alteromonas sp. AMM-1
AACCGCCGCCCAAAAACGTGATCACTGCAGAGCGGTGACGCCGCTTGCCATTGAGTAGCGTTAAAGTGTGATCCGATGCTAATCCGCGCAAATTGGCAGGGCGAACCAGCATGGCGGCATCATTAGTGGTTTGCGCATTCACATTCAACGACGGCACGGTTTGAGTTAGCGCATCCAGCATATTCTGGCTACCCTGAAAGAAAGGCTGGTCAAGCGCAATGATATCCAGCGGAACCGCTGATTCATAAGCACCTCTTGCCGAAGCGCGGGTACCCAGTACCGAAATGCGTTCAAATTGTGGAAGCTTTTCTTCAACCGGCGTAATTAGCGCTGTATCCGGAGCGTCAGCGCTTTCAACGGTATTACTTTGCTCAACTCTCTGAATAATGGTTAAAAAGCCATTGTCGTCCAGATTCAAGGCCAGTGGCGTGTCGTTTAACAATAACTGCAACACTTCCTCAAGGGTGTACAACCCTTCTACGCCAGGCAACACAATTTTTTGCGCCAGCTCGTAGGGAAATAACAGTGTGGTTTTAGCCTGTGTAGCAACCTGAATTAACGCTTTATCTGCGGTTTGCGAGCGAATTGAAAAAGAATAACGCTGTGCGGTGAGCTGGCTGTTAACGCCTTGAGAGGTCTGTGCATAACTATTTACCGGCGCGACAGAGCCGCTGGTAACCAGTAACAAAAATAAAGAAGCGCTTGTCCAATACCTAACGTGCAAGGATGAATGTTAATGCTGCGTAAAATTCCGCTAATATTTACATAAACTCAACCGCAGTGCACCCATTCTCTGTAAATAGCCTGCTATGTGCGGTTAAATCGCACTATCTGCACGATGTAAATGAATATTTTGCTCGCTGTCTTTATAAGATTGTATGTCAAAACTGTTTTGCAACGCTGCCAAAAGACCGTTGATATCGCCTACCCGGAAATAGCCGGCAATACGCGTATCGACGATGCGCATGTCATCTATTACAAATTTTACCCGGGTGTAGCGACTGATCTCATCCAGCGCCTTAGTGAGCTCCTGACCCGTAAACACAATCTGACCATCCTGCCAGGCCAGACTCTGAGCAATCTCAGACTGTGTTAATGCCGTTCGTGCCGAAACACTCTTGTTGATCAATGCCTGTTCACCCGCGAACACCATTACGCCTTCCAGTTCTATTGGTAATGGCGCACGGTTGCGCTGAGCAGACGTTGTGGCGTCGGATACCGTTTGCTGGCTCACCCTGACTTTACCCTCAGTAACCACCAGCTCGAATGCTTTGCCCTGGGTGTATTCCATATTAAATGCCGTACCCACCGCAGTGACAGAACTGTCGCCCGCAAACACAGTAAAGGGACGCGCAGGATCGTGAGCCACATCAAAATGGGCTTCGCCTTTTAACAGCTCAATCTGCCGGAAGCCAGGAAAAAAATTCACGCGGATTTGCGAATCCGTGTTTAAAAATACTTTGGTGCCGTCTGCCAACAATACCGTTTTCTGTTCACCCACATTGGTTGCCGAGTCCTGAGAAACACTGGCAACAGCGTCCTCGGGCTGAATGGAGGGAAGCATATTCCAGCTCAATGCGCCGGTTACCGACACAGCAATAAGCGCCGCTGCAGCTAACCATTTTCGGCTACTGGCTGTGCGTGCCTTTTTACGAGGTTGATAGGTCACCAAACCTTGCAAAGCATGCATTACACTCATGTCATCCCACAGCGAAGCCATATCGAACAGCATTTTCTGGTTAGACGGATTCGCTGCCAACCAGTGTTGCAGTTGCACCGTTTCCTCTGCTGAAATACCGCGATCGATTGCGGCAACCCATTCACAGGCTTTGGCCTGTATGGTTTCTTTGCTGTTGAATTGACTAATGTTACTCATGACTACTGCTCTGCTTTACCCCAGATTAGACTGGCTTTCGTCCCTGTTATGGGGCTGCTGTTGCCGCGCTAAAAACTGTGCACACTGCATCAGGCCTTTGGCAACATGCTTTTCCACGGTGCTTTCGCTAATTTGCAAAAGCTCTGCGATGTCCCGCTGGCTCATATCGTACACTTTCTTTAACAAAAATACGCGCTTTACTTCTGCCGACAGGTTTTCAGTTGCCTGGCAAAAGTGAATAAACCGTTGTTTGCTCTCAACCTGTCGCTCTATCATTTCATCACTGAAATCGGTTGCCAGTACATCCATATTCTCAACCTGATCGTTGAGTTGATGTGCCGCCCGGGAAACGTGATTAAGCGCCAGATTCCGCACTGTTCTGAGCATATAAGTGCGTTCGTATTGTATTTCTTGCTTTAATTCAGCTTCGTAACTTTTTACAAAGGCATCCTGCACAATGTCTTCAATATCGTTGTCGTCCACAATTGAACTTATCGCCCGCATTAGCTTGCTGCGATATTTTACGTAGGTGGTAGCGATTTTCGATGTGCCGCTCATTATTCAGTCTTATTTAACCAGTTGCGATTTTATTATTATAGCTTCGGCTGAAATGGCCGGCCGGCATTATACCGGTCGGCCATGGTTTCAGGGAAACAAATCACCTTAGAAGGTGTAAATACCTCTCAGGTAATAGAAGCCACCGTTAATACCGATTGGTGACGTAGTTGGGTACTGAGAACCGGCAATTTCGTTATCGTACAGGACGTTTTCGTCAGGACGCTCGTCAAACAGGTTCTTCGCACCCGCAACCAGTTGCAGATTTTCAGTAAAGTGATAACCCACTTCTAAATCGAAGGTGTACTCAGAACCGACCTGATCAATTGGCAGACCTGAATCAAGGTGGTCCTCGAAAATACTACCTGCGTAGTTCAGACGACCCAACACGCGCCAGTCACCATTGGTGTGGTTTGCTGTAAAGCTATAACGCGTTGCTGGCAGGTTGTTCTCCAGCATGCGAACGCGGTCAGCTGAAATGTTATCTGACGCTTCGTCTACCGTGGTTGACGTCCAGTTATATGCTAATGAGAACTTGGTTTCGCCGCCCATCATGTCCATTGAGTAGTTAGCAACGATATCAACACCTTCAGTGGTGGTATCAAAATCGTTAGTGAAGAAGCTGACTTCAGAGAAGCTTGATGCGTCTTCTACACCTTGAGCTAACAGCGCAGCGATGTCTTCAGCCGTTAACTTGATACCAGAAGTCGTACTGATACGGTCAGTTACTTCAATGTGGTAATAGTCAACGGTCAGGAACAATCCACTGTCGAACTCAGCAATCATACCAACGCTCATGCTTTCTGACTCTTCAGGCGTTAATTGCGAACCGCCTTTTTGTACAGAGATTGGATCGGTTGGAGGCAGCGTTGCACGGTCGATAAGCTTACCGTCAGTACCAAATGCCGTAGTAACGTTACGCACGTTGCTCTGACCAATGGTAGGCGCTTTAAATCCAGTGCTATAAGCACCGCGGAAAGCGATGTCGTCGGTTAACTGATAACGCAGTGACACTTTACCTTTGGTGGTATCACCAAAGTCAGAGAAGTCTTCATAACGAAGTGCTGCGGTTAACAGTAAGTCATCAGTAAGTGACACTTCTGCATCAACGTACATTGCAATATTGTGGCGTGACGCTTCGCCCGCACTGCGCTCAGACAGGCCAGGGAAACCGTTCGAACCAATACCAAAGCCTTGTGACGCCAATGGACCAATTGCCCAGGACGCCGCATCACCCGCCACGCTTTCGTAAGTTTCATGGCGATACTGGAAACCACCCGCCAAATACAATGGCGCAGACAAACCCACATCAAATGGCTTGTTCAGATCGATATCCAATGATTTTTCAGTTTGCGTGTATTTGCCTGGTTTAAACGAGGTAGGCGTATCTGGCCCCAATGATGGGTTAATGGTATTGCTAATCGCAAAGTCCACTTCGTTCTGACCAAAGTTCAGGCTGATGTCGTAACCGATTTCATCGCCAAACTCACCACTAGTACCCACGATTAAAGACATATCCTGAACGGTACCACCGAAACGAGGTGTGAAACCGCCTGGGAACATTTCGTTAAATGCGAAACAGTTAGCGCCAACCGCTGTTGAATTATCTGCGATCAACGCATAATCCGCGTTATCAAGAACATTGCCATCGCTAATGCGCACCGCTGGACATTCAATACCTGTGCCTACGCCATCCAGGTCACCTACCAGCAGCAATGGTGTACCATCATCATCGGTGCCGCCATCGTAAACACCGCCACGAGTGTGTGGGTTACGGTAGTAGAAACCGCCTTCCACTTCACGCTCAGCATAGTTACCAAACATGTATAGGCGAGAATCAGCGCTTAAGTCCATTCCCAGGTTAGCAAATAACTTCACATCGTCTTTAATTTCCGGGCTACCCCAGATTTGCGATGGATTAGCCACAAAAGTGTTGCCAGCCGCAATAAGTGCCGCAGCATCATCGCGCTGTACGCTGCGAGAAGTTGGGTCAGAAGTACGGTATTCCGCTGTAATATTGGCAAAACCATCAGAACCTAACGGCATACCTACGTTACCACTCAGTTGCAGCATATCGCCGTCACCTTCGTAGTAAGAACCAGTACGTGCTTCAAACATGCCGCCTTCAGCTGCATCTTTCAGCACAAAGTTAACCACACCTGCGATGGCGTCTGAACCGTACTGTGCGGCCGCACCGTCACGCAGTACTTCTACCTGCTTAAGTGCTGCTGCCGGGATAGTTGAAATGTCAGGGCCTTGGGCACCATCAGACAAGCCACCGCCCAGGAAGGTAATTACCGCAGAGCGGTGACGACGTTTGCCGTTTACCAGTACCAGCGTGTGGTCTGATGCCATACCACGTAAGTTCGCAGGACGAACCAGTGTTGAGGCATCGTTGATAGGTTGGTCGTTAACGTTCAGTGATGGCACCACTGTTTGTAACATCGATACCATATCAGTAGAGCCCTGATTTACGAACTCTTCTTCAGAAATGATGTCGATTGGTACGGCTGAATCACCTATTGAGCGAGGCGCTGCGCGCGTACCTACTACGGCGATTTTTTCTACGTTTTTCGCTTCGCTTGTTTCCTGAGCAAGTGCAGGTGTTGCCACTACACTACCCGCAGCAACAGATGCTGCAAGAATCAGCCGAAGCTGAGAAGTCAGCTTTGATAAACTTGTGTTCATAATGGTTTCCCGGTTTATTATCAGGCCATTTTAGAGGTGCATTTGCAGTGCAAAATACGCCGGCCTTTTATGTGTAAATTTAACCTTCAACTCCATCTCGAGGATCCGAAATAGCCTTTGGGTTATAGACGCTAAACCATTAGAAAACAAACAAAATATGGGAAATAAAAAATATATTTTTTGGGTATGGAGGATCGTGTTTTGCGACTTGTCTATAGTATGTTAAGCCAGATTTAACCGGTGATTTCTTAGCGCTTTTTGGGCATTATTTATACAATACTCGCTCTACAATAAACTGTGAAATCCGGCCGAAAAAAAACCGGCTTTTGGTAGCCGGTTTTTATAAACAGTGCGAATTTTCATCAGGCCAATGGCCAGCTTTATTCCGCTTTTTGTTTAGCAGCAGTTTCTTTAATCAGCGTTTGCAATTCACCTTGCTGAAACATTTCCAGCATGATGTCGCAGCCACCTACTAATTCACCGTCTACCCATAATTGCGGGAACGTGGGCCAATTGGCATATTTTGGCAATTCTGCGCGAATATCCGGATTTTGCAGGATATCAACATACGCAAACTGTTCACCACATGACATTAGTGCTTGTGATGCCTGTGCAGAAAAACCACAACTAGGGAGTTTAGGTGAGCCCTTCATGTATAACAGGATCGGATTTTCCGCGATTTGCTGTTGAATACGTTCTAATGTGCTCAGTTCACCGTTGTTTTCCATGAATGCCTCTTAAGATCTGTTCTGAATAGCGAAAGTGTATTACCGCTAATATGGTATTAGATTGCGCTTTTTCAAGCTGCGACAAATCAGTATTGTTCTGCCGCTGCCAGCGTTGGGAGACACTTTATCACCTTTTCTATGTTTCCCCTATGCCAGCAAGCACAACTATTCAACATTTGCTTATATCTCATCTCTCTATGCCATGCTGTTTTGAATTGATCGATTCTGCGTGGCTCGCGGTAATATATTCGAGGCGTAACAAATGTTGGCAATTGCGCAAATCATCATATAGTCTGATGATTCTTGGCAGTCGCTTTTGACGAATCAACTTTGAAAAACATCAACCCATCGAAAAATCCGTATTTTGTCATTGGGTTAGTAAAATTCGTCCCTATATACAACACAGTCGGGGTAACGCCCATACACAACAACACTTACTCTGACAACTGACTACGTACAATCAACCACGAAAATGGAGACTCAAATGGCTTTTGAATTACCAGCGTTACCTTATGAAAAAGATGCTCTGGAGCCACATATTTCAGCAGAAACGCTTGATTTTCACTATGGCAAGCACCACGCCACGTATGTAACCAAGTTAAATGGTCTAATCGAAGGCACAGACCTGGCATCAAAAAGCCTGGAAGAAATCGTTAAATCTTCTGAAGGTGGTGTATTCAACAACGCAGCTCAAATTTGGAACCACACGTTTTACTGGCACAGCCTGAGTCCAAATGGCGGCGGTGAGCCAACAGGTGCCCTGGCAGATGCCATTAAAGCCAAATGGGGTTCTTTCGACGATTTCAAAGCGGCGTTTAACGACAAAGCGGTAAACAACTTTGGTTCAAGCTGGACCTGGTTAGTAAAAACTGCGGATGGTAGCCTGGATATCGTAAACACCAGCAACGCAGCCACTCCACTGACAGATGCTAACCTGACTCCGCTGATGACAGTTGACCTGTGGGAACACGCTTACTACATCGATTACCGCAACGTGCGTCCTAAGTACCTGGAAGGTTTCTGGGCACTGGTTAACTGGGAATTTGCAGCAGCAAACTTCGCAGCATAACAGCACATAAGCGTTAAATTTGTCATAAAATACCCGGCTTTCGCCGGGTATTTTTTTGCCTGAATCACGAGAAATCAACGATATTCACAACGCGCTCAACTGTGCCCAAAAATCCCGTAATTGATACGAAAATACCGTTTGTTATACGCAAAGCTCCGACACTCTGAAACCCCAATAAAACTCTGCCCTACATGAATTTATTAACAAAATTATTGCAAAAATAAACGATAAATAACCGATCGTGGGCCTTTGTTTTCTCGTATTTAGGGTCTATGCTGGAACTACGGGAGACCGTTTTTTATACAGGGGTATTTATGGGTATTTTCGAGCATTACCAAGAGCGCTATGAAAAACATAAGCAAGAAGAGTTCACAATCCAGGAGTTCTTAGACATCTGTAAAAACGACCCGATGGCCTATGCAAACTCCGCAGAGCGTTTGTTGAAGGCCATTGGCGAACCCGAGATGATGGACACCTCGACAGAACCAGCCTTAAGCCGTATTTTTTCCAACCGTATCATTGCACGTTATCCGGCATTCCATGAGTTCTTTGGCATGGAAGAAGCTATCGAACAAATCGTTTCCTACCTGAAGCACGCCGCTCAGGGATTGGAAGAAAAGAAACAAATTTTATATTTACTGGGGCCGGTAGGTGGCGGTAAATCATCATTGGCAGAACGGTTAAAAGAATTGATGCAGATGGTGCCGATATACACCCTGCAAGGTTCGCCGGTGAACGACCACCCGTTTTGCCTGTTCGACGTAAACGAAGATGGCCATATTCTGGAACAGGAATACGGCATCCCAAAACGCTATCTCAAAACCATCATGTCGCCCTGGGCTCGTAAGCGCCTGCACGAGTTCAATGGTGATATTACCAAATTCAAAGTCGTAAAAACCTTTCCATCCATTTTGGATCAGGTTGGTATAGCTAAAACAGAACCCGGTGACGAAAACAACCAGGATATTTCTTCGTTGGTGGGTAAAGTGGATATTCGCCGCCTTGAACAGTTTGCTCAGAATGACCCTGACGCCTATAGCTACTCAGGTTCTTTGTGCAAAGCTAACCAAGGGTTAATGGAATTCGTAGAGATGTTTAAAGCACCCATCAAGGTGCTGCATCCCCTGTTAACCGCTACTCAGGAAGGTAACTACAATCCTACTGAAGGATTCTCTGCGCTTCCCTTTGACGGGTTAATTCTGGCCCACTCCAACGAATCGGAGTGGCAGACATTTCGCAATAACAAAAACAACGAAGCCTTCCTCGATCGTGTTTACATTGTAAAAGTGCCCTATTGTTTGCGCGTGTCTGAGGAAATGCGCATTTACAACAAACTGCTTGAAAACAGTGAATTATCTGGTGCGCCGTGTGCGCCTGATACACTGAAAAGCCTGGCACAGTTCATTGTACTGTCGCGCTTAAAAGCGCCGGAAAACTCCAGTATTTATTCAAAAATGCGGGTATACGACGGTGAAAGCCTGAAGGATACCGACCCGAAAGCCAAGTCGTATCAGGAATATCGCGATTACGCCGGTGTGGACGAAGGCATGGTAGGATTATCCACGCGCTTTGCGTTTAAGATCCTGTCCCGTGTGTTTAACTTTGACCATACCGAAGTAGCGGCAAATCCGGTTCACTTGTTTTACGTGCTAGAACGCCAGATAGAGCGTGAGCAATTCCCGCAGGAAACCGCAGACCGCTACAAGGAATTCCTGAAAGGCTATCTGATTCCGCACTATGTGGAATTCATTGGCAAGGAAATTCAAACCGCTTATCTGGAATCCTATTCCGAATACGGCCAGAATCTGTTTGACCGGTACGTAACCTATGCAGATTTCTGGATACAGGATCAGGAATACCGCGATCCGGAAACCGGCCAGTTGTTCGACCGGGCGTCGCTGAATGCTGAGCTGGAAAAAACTGAGAAGCCAGCTGGAATCAGTAACCCGAAAGACTTCCGCAACGAAATCGTGAATTTTGTGCTGCGCGCCAGAGCCAACAACGGGGGTAAAAACCCTACCTGGACCAGCTATGAAAAACTGCGCACAGTTATTGAGAAGAAAATGTTCTCCAACACTGAGGATTTACTGCCGGTTATTTCGTTTAACACCAAAGGCAGCGCGGATGACAAGAAAAAACACGATGACTTTGTTAATCGCATGGTGGAGAAAGGCTATACCCAAAAACAAGTCCGCTTATTGTGTGAATGGTACCTTCGCGTCCGTAAAGCATCTTAAGCCAGCAGCATTACGCGTTTAGCGCTTGAATGAAGGGGTTGTATGGCACATTTTATCGACCGCCGGTTAAACAGTAAGGGCAAGAGTACGCTTAACCGGCAGCGTTTTTTAAAACGCTACAAGCAACAAATTAAACGCGCCGTGTCTGACGCTGTAGGTGACCGCTCGGTGACCGACGTTGACTCTGGCGAGCAAATCAGCATTCCAAAACGCGATATTTCTGAGCCGGTATTTCACACCGGGAAAGGGGGAAAACGCACTGTTGTGCATCCGGGAAACGATCAGTTCATTGCCGGCGACCGCATCGACCGCCCACCTCAGCAAGGAGGGGGTGGCAGTGGTCAGGGCGACGCCAGTGACTCAGGCGAAGGCCAGGATGACTTTAACTTTTCCATTTCCAAAGATGAATACCTGGATTTACTGTTTGAAGATTTGGCGCTCCCCAATTTGAAAAACAGCCAGTTCAATCAGGTTGTACAGTACGAGACATACCGGGCGGGTTTCCAAACTGATGGAGTGCCCAGTAACCTCGATATTGTGCGTTCACTGAAAGGCTCAATGGCGCGCCGTATTGCATTAACTGCCGGTGATCGCCGCAAGCTTCGGGAACACGAGGAAGCTCTTGAAGCGCTGCGAAACGACAAGCACGACAACACCGTAGCCATCATGGAACTGGAGCACACCATCGCGGTGTTAAAAGCAAAAATCGCAGGCGTACCCTTTATTGATACTTTCGATTTACGCTTTAAAAACTATGCCAGAAAGCCGGTGCCTACCAGTAAGGCGGTGATGTTTTGTTTAATGGACGTATCTGGCTCCATGGATCAGGCTACCAAAGATATGGCCAAGCGCTTCTATATCTTGTTGTACCTGTTTTTAAGCCGAACGTATAAAAACGTTGAGGTGGTGTATATCCGCCACCATACCCAGGCCAAAGAAGTCGACGAACAGGAGTTTTTCTATTCCCAGGAAACCGGCGGAACTATCGTGTCCTCGGCGCTGAAGCTAATGCAGGAAATTATTGCCAAACGGTTTGACCCACAGGAATGGAATATCTATGCCGCTCAAGCGTCGGACGGCGACAACTGGGCAGAAGATAGCCCACTCTGTGCCGAACTATTGGCCAGACAGATCCTGCCGGCCGTACGTTATTACGCTTATATTGAAATCAGTCCACGCGCGCATCAGTCGCTGTGGGAACAATACCAACAATTACAGGCCAGTCAGCCTAAGCTGGCGTTGCAGCAAATCCGTGAAATCAGTGATATTTACCCGGTGTTTCGCGAACTCTTTAAAAAACAAGCTGCCTGACGGAGGTCTTCAGTATGTCTAACTCCGCTTTAACCAGCCGCGCCTGCTTACCCGATGGTCCCGACTGGACGTTCGAGCTACTGGCGAGCTACCAACAGGAAATTGCCCGGGTTGCCGCGCACTATCAGCTGGATACCTATCCCAATCAGATTGAGGTGATTACCGCTGAGCAAATGCTGGATGCCTATTCCAGTATTGGTATGCCGATTGGCTATCACCACTGGTCTTATGGCAAAAAATTTATTCAAAGCGAGCAGCACTACAAAAGAGGCTATATGGGGTTGGCCTATGAAATCGTCATCAATTCCGATCCCTGCATTGCCTATCTGATGGAAGAAAATACCCTGCCAATGCAGGCGCTGGTGATGGCACACGCCTGCTATGGCCATAATTCGTTTTTTAAAAATAATTACTTATTCCGCACCTGGACCGACGCCTCATCAATTATCGATTATCTGGTGTTTGCCAAAAACTATGTCAGCAAGTGTGAGGAGAAATACGGTATCGCCGAAGTCGAAAATTTTCTCGACTCCTGTCATGCCTTGATGAATTATGGCGTTGATCGTTATAAAAGACCCCAGAAGATCTCAATGGCGGAGGAGCAAAAACGCCAGCAACA
>NZ_JBLBUE010000117.1:0-11079 GCF_047290655.1 Alteromonas sp. AMM-1
ATGAATGCCCTGCAGGGATTTATCAAACAATGAAATATGGGTCACTTTCAGGGTATCAGGCAGCGATGACTCGTCTACCGCAAAACCGTGGTTCTGGCTGGTGATCATCACAACGTTGCGTTCGAGATCTTTAACCGGGTGGTTGGCACCGTGGTGTCCAAACTTCATTTTTACTGTTTTGGCGCCACTGGCCAGGGCCAGCAACTGGTGGCCTAAACAGATACCAAATACCGGCAGTCCGGTATCAACAATGGTCTTAATGGCTTTGATGGCATAATCGCACGGCTCAGGGTCACCAGGGCCATTCGACAAAAACACGCCATCGGGATTCATCGCCAGCACATCTTCCGCCGGAGTTTGTGCAGGCACTACAGTTAATTTGCAGCCACGGTCTACCAACATGCGCAGAATGTTGTGTTTGGCACCGTAATCATAGGCAACAACGTGGTATTTATAATCAGCACCTGTTTTATAGCCAGTGCCCAGTTCCCATACGCTGCCATCCCATTGCTGCGTTTCAGTGGTAGAAACCACTTTGGCTAAGTCCATGCCTTTTAAGCCGGGAAAAGCTTTGGCTTTCGAAAGCGCTTCGGCTTCGTCAAGCGAGTCGATACACATGATGCAACCATTTTGCGCACCTTTGTCACGCAATATACGCGTGAGGCGGCGTGTATCGATGTCTGCGATACCAACAATATTGTTAGCTTTTAAATAATCAGACAGGGTTTGTTCATTACGAAAGTTACTGGCAACTAAGGGTAGATCGCGAATCACCAGGCCTCTTGCCCAGATTTTGTCGGATTCGACGTCTTCCTGGTTAGTACCTGTGTTACCAATGTGGGGATAAGTTAGAGTTACAATTTGTTCAGCATAAGAGGGGTCAGTCAGGATCTCCTGGTAGCCGGTCATTGATGTGTTAAAAACTACCTCACCAACAGACACGCCTTGCGCACCAATCGCAGTTCCTTTAAAAACAGAACCATCCTCTAATACCAACAGGGCGGAATTAGCCAAGTCAACCTCCAAATTAAGGATAACCGAGAGTTTATGCCAGTCACGATAAACACTCACAAAAAACGGGAGGTAACGACATACTTACTTCCCGTTTACAATTATTTGCAGCTAATTAAACTGCGCTGCGTACCAGCCAAATCAAGGCTAAGCACTTTTCAAGCGCAAAATTTTGGCAAATTCCGCGGATTATATCTGAACTATTCCAAAAGGTCTAATCCAATCCACAAAAATTGCAAAAATATCCACTTTACGCCAAAAAACACTTAAACACGCCAAAAGTATTAATAATGGTATTTATTTTTGCAGCGAAAGTACATCATTCATGCCGTATTGGGCCGCAGGCTTACCGGCCAGCCAGCAGGCAGCATGCACTGCACCGCGAGCAAACGTAAGCCGACTGGACGCCTTGTGCGTAATTTCAAGGCGCTCTCCGATGTCGGCAAACAATGCGGTGTGTTCACCTACAATATCGCCTGCCCTTACCGTTGCAAAGCCAATAGTATTGTGGTCTCTGGGCGGCTCTTTGCCTTCCCGGCCATACACTGCACACGATTTTAAATCGCGCCCCAACTCGCTTGCAATCGCCTCGCCAATGGCCATTGCAGTGCCTGATGGCGAGTCCAGTTTAAACCGATGATGCGCCTCAATAATTTCGATATCGGCAGTGGCACCCAATGCTCTTGCGGCCTGTTTTACCAGTGATAACATAAGGTTAACGCCAACACTGTAGTTTGCAGCAAACACCACAGGAATCGATTGCGCGGCATTGGCAAGACTGACAAGTTGTGTATCCGACAACCCGGTTGTGCCAATAACAACCGGTTTAGCATGCTTTACACACCAGGCAAGATTGCTTTCAAACGCGGCAGGCAGGGTAAAATCAATCATCACATCCACATCGTCAGGATTGAGACCTGACATGCCTACACACGCGGTATTGAGTTTTCCAATACCCGCAAGTTCGCCCACGTCCATACCAATCCAAGGGGAATCATCGCGCACACTGGCTGCCGATAAACTGGCTTGTTCGTGCTCATTCAATGCTTCAATAAGCACGCGCCCCATTCGACCATTTGCGCCAAAAAGACCTACTTTCATGAAAAATCCTACTAAACAATTAAAAACACCAATTATGCCTGATACATTGTGCCCGAAAGTGATTTGGCACGTGTTGTTGTATGTGCGCAAATTGTGCCCGAAGCTGACCGAGATGAAAACCGTGAATACGCGTTCATCGAGATGAATTTGTACTGTGATAGATCAAATTTTGCGGTAATCAGCGTTGCCTGACCACAATATCTCGTGCAAGCTTTTGTTTTTTATCAATTGAGTTAATTGGAGTGGTACTTATGGAAAAACGTCTTATCTGGGATATTCCTACCCGGCTTTTCCACTGGCTGCTGGTAGCCTGTATTGTTGCTCAGTACCTGACAGCAGAAGTATTTGATGCCATCGACTGGCATTTTAAGATTGGTTATTTCACTCTCGGACTCATTTTGTTCCGCCTTTGCTGGGGATTTATCGGCACAACCTACGCGAAGTTCAGCCAGTTTGTAACCGGTCCGGGTAAAGTCATTGCTTATGCAAAAACACTGGGAAACAAGCACTCCGAAGAACACGCGGGCCACAATCCGCTGGGAGGCTGGATGGTCATTGCGTTACTACTGTTAGTTGCCTTACAAGGTATCAGCGGATTGTTTATTACCGACGATATTGTTAACAATGGCCCATATTACGACGCGGTATCCGAAGCCACACGCGACATAATGAATGCGATACATCACACCGCATTTAATGTGTTGTTAGCCGCCATAGTGCTGCACGTGGGCGCGGTGGTGTTTTACGCCCGTTTCAAGCAGCAATTACTGGTACCCGCTATGCTACACGGCAAAAAGTCCACTAACGCCCCAGGCATCAGCTCATCGCGCTTAGTGCTGGCAGCCATACTGGCCCTGGTTGTTATTGCACTGATGTATTGGGTAATTGAAGTATTGCCACCTGAACCTGTGGTTGAAGAATTTTTCTATTAATCAAAGCAATAAAGGGGCACATTGCCCCTTTGTATCGTAACTGGAACGAATAAGCCGCCTGTTAAATGTAACGTCGTCTTTCGGCAGCCAGTCCAAGAGCAAAAAACGCTACAACGAACGCCAGTCCACGATATTCATAACCAATATAATTGAATAAGTGATGCACGAAAGGTGCACCGTACACGGTTAATGCGCCATATCCAAAGGCGCATAGCACCACAAACAATATACAGCGGATCACGAAGTGATAAGGCGCCAGAGTGCGTTTCACCTGCTTATTGATGATATCGCCATAGACCACCAGTAAGGTAGCCAACAGCATCAGACTCATTTCGTCAAAATATTCAGCCAGAATATGGCTAATGTGGATGGTATAGGCAGACAACTCAACAACTCCAACCTCAGTAATTTGGCGTATTCTGAAAGGCCTGCCGCTTACTGTCAAAATAAAAAAAGGCCGGTAAAGCATACCGGCCAATACAGAGAACGCACTCTGTTGGATGTTGAAAGTAAAACGCCAAATGGTAAGGCGATTGTGAGTTACTCTGACGCCACCAACCCTTGCGCTTTCATAATGGATTCGATTTCCGGCACACTTGCCGGGTCGTCGATTGTAGATGGCACTGCAACTTCCTGATTAGCGGCAATCTGACGCAATAATTTGCGCAGAATCTTACCCGACCGGGTTTTCGGCAATCGCGGTACTACAACAGCCCGTTTGAAACACGCAATAGGCCCAATTTCCTTCCTAACCATGGCAACCAGCTCTTTTTGCAGATCGTCGTGATCGATGTCGTAACCATCTTTTAATAACACGAGCCCTACCGGCTCCTGCCCTTTTAAGGGATCATGCACACCAATGACGCTGCATTCGGCCACTGCATCGTGTGCCGCCAGAATCTCTTCCATTTCGCCGGTAGACAGGCGATGACCGGCCACATTAATTACGTCATCGGTGCGCCCCATAATAAACACGTAGCCTTCATCGTCCTTATAACCACCATCGCCTGAACAATAATAACCAGGGAAATCGCTAAGATAACCAGATTTAAACCGATTAAGGTCGCCCCAAATGGTAGCCAGACAACTTGGCGGCAACGGCAACTTGATGGCAATGGCGCCCTGCTCACCGGCCGGTAACTCATTACCGCGTGCATCCAGAACCTGCACATTAAATCCTGGTGTGGGTAACGTTGAAGAACCCGGTTTTGCCGGTTTTGGCTCAACCCCCATCAAATTTGCACAAATTGCCCAGCCAGTTTCGGTTTGCCACCAGTGGTCTACCACCGGCTTACCGGTTTTATCAACAGTCCATAAATACGTGGGCGGATCCAATCGTTCACCAGCCATAAATATAGTGTCCAGCGATGAAATATCGTATTTGCTCAATTCAGCCGCTTCGGGGTCTTCTTTGCGAATCGCTCTGAACGCCGTTGGCGCGGCAAACAGGGCTTTAATTTTATACTCGTCCACCATACGCCAGAACGCACCGGCATCGGGTGTGCGCACCGGCTTACCTTCATAAACAACGGTAGTGCAGCCGTGTAATAACGGGCCGTAAACAATATAGGAGTGACCCACCACCCAACCTACATCGGATGCGGCCCAAAACACGTCGCCGGGCTGCATGTTGTATACCGCTGACATGGAATACTTCAGCGCAACAGCATGTCCGCCGTTTTCACGTACCACGCCTTTTGGCTTTCCAGTTGTGCCAGAGGTATAAAGAATGTAAAGCGGATCAGTACCTTTTACCGAAACACAATCCGCTGGTGTGGCTGCTGCCATGGCGTCATGCCAGTCGATGTCTCTGCCAGCAACAAGTGCAGCCTTTGCCTGTGGCCGCTGCAGTACTATACAAGCTTGTGGTTTATGCGAAGATTGTTCAATCGCATTGTCGACAAGTGGCTTATATTCAATCACCTTTGCCACTTCTATTCCGCATGAGGCGGTTACAATTAGTTTAGGTTCAGCATCTTCAATTCGCACCGCCAGTTCATGAGGTGCAAAGCCGCCAAAAACCACCGAATGAATCGCACCAAGACGCGCAATAGCCAGCATAGCCACAACCGCTTCGGTGATCATTGGCATGTACACAACAACCCTATCGCCCTTCTCTACTCCCTGGCTTTGCAGTACACCGGCAAACAAAGCAACCTGATTTTGTAACTCTGCATAACTCAGTGTTTGCTTGGTTCCGGTAACCGGAGAATCGTAGATGATGGCGGTTTGATCACCTCGCCCCTGCTCTACATGGTAATCAACGGCCATGTAACAGGTATTCATTTCACCGTCGTCAAACCAGTGATATATACCGTCGTTGTCCTGACTCAAAATGGTTTGTGGTGCGGTGTACCAGGGTAACGCGCGGGCTTGTTCTGCCCAAAATAATTCTGGTTGTTCAATAGAACGCTGATATTCGGCTTGGTATGACATACGCGTGCATTTCCTAATTATTTTATGGCAGTTCTGAAACATGCTTTGAAAGTTTCACTGTGCCATTACATTAATAGAAAATGAGAAAAATGCGCATAAGACTATGGGCTTATATGTCGACAATTTTACTTATTATGGCTATTTATCAACCGCCTAACTTAAGACGTTTTCACTCACCAGCACTTTGTCTAGCCAGGCATCTTCTTTCAGTGGTTTAGAAAAATAAAATCCCTGAAAATAGCTACAACCGCGGTGTTTTAAGTATTCCCACTGAAATGCATTCTCTATACCTTCGGCAACAGTACTCACATTCAGGGCATGAGCCAGATTGACAATTGAGTCGACAATCGGCACATCTTCGTCTTGAAAGGTAATTTCATCAACAAAATACCTGTCTATCTTCAATTCAGATATGGGAAGCTCTTTTAAGTAGCTCAAACTCGAATAGCCGGTACCAAAATCATCAATTGAGAACGAAAACCCTTCGTGCCCCAGTGATTCCATACGCTCCCTGACTAATTCAACGCTGCTTATCAGTGTGGTTTCTGTAATTTCCAGCATTAACATATCCGGACTCACACGCCATTTATTCACCGTATCCAGTAACTGTTTGGCAAAATCTGCACGCACAATATGCCGCCCACTAATATTCACCGCGATACGCGTTCGCAGTCCCTGGTCATAGCAATGACGCAGCAATCTGCATGCTTCGTCCATTACCCAGTTACCAATGTCGATAATGGCATCACTCTCTTCAGCGACAGGGATAAATTCAGCCGGACTAATGAATCCCAGTTCAGGATGTTCCCAACGGATCAGGGCTTCTGAACTGATGATTTGCTCGCTGGCGTCGTACTGAGGCTGCAGCATCAGGTAAAATTCGCGATTTTCTAAGGCGCGGGCAAATGAGTGAGAAATTTCCTGATAGCGATCGTAGTCGTCAAATGCCGTTTTATCCAACGCAAGCATGCCTCCAGGCCCTTGCTTTTTAGCTCTTTTCTTGCCAAACGTAAGTACGCCGTTGATCTTTTCGTAGGTCGCTTTTTTGGCCTCCAAACGACACGAAGCAATGGCGGCAGTGACATTGTGGACTAATTTGGAAATAGTGAGCGGCGCAGAAATTTGCTTGTGGCATTCCCATTCAATACTATCGAGTAACACACCGGACTGCTTTGTCTCGTTGTCTATAGGCGTGGTAGATAAAATCATAAAATTATCACCAATGCCCCGGTAAAGGGTTAGCTCTGCTGGTAAGAGTTTTTTAAGCCGCAGACCCAGCGTTTTTAAAATAGCATCGCCAACGTGTTTGCCAAACGACAGGTTGTATTGCGTAAAGTTATCCATATCAATCAGGCAACAGTAGATATCCACTGAACGGAACTGACTGGCAGACTGCTTTAACAAACGCTCCAGATCTTTCTCGAATGACCGCATGTTAGGTAATTGGGTCATAGCGTCAAAGTAGGCAGCGTTGTAGATATCCTCAATGGCTTTCTTGCGCTCCGTGATATCTTTAACAATACCCACAAACTGTCGCTGGCCGTGCTGAATCACTTCTGAAATCGACAGTTCAATTGGAAATTCAGCTCCACTTTTGTGCCTGCCAGTTAACTCTCTGCCAATGCCAATGATTCTGGCCTGCCCGGTTTCAACATAATGATGGATATAGTCATCATGATATTTACCGTAAGACTCAGGCATGAGTATTTTTATGTTCTTACCTATCACTTCTGCTGGCAAATAGCCAAAGACAGACGCGAGGGATTTATTAGCTGTGAGGATCTTTCCTGACACATCAATGGTAACTACGGCATCATTCAGATTGTCCAGAATCGCCGACAGATACGCGGTGTTATTGTGTTCAGTTTCAAGTAACCGGTATGCCTCGGTAATGTCTTCTAATGCGCCGTAAATGTGCGTTACCCAGCCATTTTTATAACGCGCTTTACCCGTCGCTTTAACCCGAATCGACTGCCCATCAACTCGGTTCAGAAACCCCTCATGGCAATATTCCTTGCCTTCTTTGATAACCCGGTTAAATGCCTCCTCAATGGCAATTCTCGACTCAGGAGGAAAATAGGTCATCGCGGTTTCAATGGTAACTGGCGTACCTGGCGGCAAGCCATATAGCGCGAACATTTCGTCGGTCCACACCACCTTTCCGGTAGCCAGTTCAACTTCCCAGCCACCGGTTTTTGAGATTGCACCTATTTCGTTGAGTAAATCCAGTTTGCGATGCAATTTTGTGTTGGTTTGTAAGGCCGGGCACACACTGTGTAAATGCTGAGTGAGTGCAAAACTCAAACGCTCCGCGGCAATATTTAACGCGGCTTCAACCAGCGGCGCTGAATACCGATCCGGCTCGTTAAATGACACAATGCAGCCTACACGCAGGTCATCGGGGTAACGTATTAAACGTGCAGAAAGTACATACTGTGATTCGAATACAACGCGATCGATATGTAATGATGTAATGTCCAGGAAATCAGCATGGGGTGCCGCCCTGGCTTTGGCAATAAAGTGGATAGATTGCGTTGCGGTAGCCTTGTGACCAACAAAACAATACACCACGTGCAGAGGCGTAAGATCGTCTGCAAGTGAAATAATAGCCCCACCCGCACCGTTAGCAAGAGACACCAGTTGTTCGGTGATATCCCTAAGATCTACGCCGGGTAATGACTCAAGTACGTTTTGAGGTTTCTGATCCTGAATATCCGACACGTTGTACTCGTTTAAAATGGCACGCGCACTGTGAAATTTAAATCAGCAGCGTGTAATACTTGTCGACAAAAGTCCTGGCGAATGACGCTAATCTAATAATAGGAAACAAAATTTAAATTTACCAACGTTGTGCAGAAAATCAGCAAAAATCAGGTAAATTTAGCGTAAACAGTAGGATGAACAACAACGCAATTGATGCAAATTTTAAGTAATAAGCACAAGGCAGGCACTTTGCTATCCTGCTGTAAGCCTTATTTGAATCAACTTTAGCGTTACCTGAAAAAGCTAAAAAGAAGAACTCAATTCGTACTGGTATTGCCGTTATTGCTCGGAAGCAGTGAGATTTGTACTGGCTCCTGTCTCAATCTGCATCTTTGTATGTGAAACATACATTTTACCTTGCCCATCAAAACACAGAATATGGTTTTTCAAGGGAAACGGGTGTTACTATGAAGTCTGAGTAATAAGCTGTTATGTACCAATCGAGATTGACGGATGTTTTTTAATAAAAGTGAGGAAATAGTTGCTTTTAAATTCTTTGCTATTGGGAAAGAACAAGAAGGCATCAACCGGCCAGCTCTAGTTGGGTCATTACTTGAACTTTTCGAGTCTGATTTTGGTGAATTACCAAAAGAATTTGTCATTCACGGCCCTTACGGAATTTCCAAAGGACAACATATTGGTATAAGAGCGTTTAAGAACAAGCTTAAATTGAAAGGTCATGAAAAATATTACGCCCTCAGTGGCAAAACAGATTCTAAGCTTGGTTTTGAAGCACTTTTTGAAGCGAATATAACTAACGGAACGTACAGTGAAGTAGTAGTTTGGTTTAATCCTACTCAGTTTTCATCTTCCTTGGTTGAAATAGCAAATCATGTTCAAACTTATTTCCCTATAAGTAGTGGCTTCGAAATCGATATAGATCTCAAAAAGCAATTGATTTCAGAGAACAAAATAAAGAAAGGGTTTCTGGGTGGCGTTAGCGTGGAAATATCTTATGAGCATAAACAATGGATAATTGACTTTCAGAGCGGGGCTTTCAGAAAAGAACTGAATAGACTATTGCTAAATGATTTACAGCTAAAGCAAGCCCAACAACACAGCCCTGAAATACAATCAGTTAAAGTGGGCAATTTAAATTATGTGGAATATGGCGTAGAACAAAGACAAGCATAGTCGCCCATTGCAAAAAAGCGGCTTCGTGCTGGACTTCGCTTCGATCGCCCGGTGTTGTCGGCGTTATCCGCTTAAGGACAAACATGCTATTTGGAAATAAATGTAGTTTTGCTATCGATTTTCTTGGACAAGAAAGCGGTCTTGAAATTGCCGACATATATATTGCTGGTCAGAACGTAACAAAAATTGACAATGCTCACTATAAATTTGTTAGTACACTGAAAGTATCCGCTGAAGATACAAATAGAACTGATGAGCTTTTAAAGTCAGATAATTTACTGCCTGGTGACACCCTTGAGCAAAGATATAACCAAATTCTTGATCATGAAATTCGCTTCAACTTTCAAGTACTGGATTGGGGGCCGCCTACCGATGATATTTTCGCGATTATTATTCCATTTAAAGGCGATATCTACCTATGCGCGCTATTGTACAACGAAGGTAAAACGATCAGCGTCAAAATTGATGGGTCAATGTTAAGCGCTACTATGCTAGCCGCAGCGGAGCACATAAAAAATCAAATAAATGGGACGCAACAAAACCGCGCCCCTTTTTGAAGTCTCATCACCCTGGTTCTCTTCACTCCTCAATAGTCTGTACGTAAATTGCGTATAGAAATTGCCTTCTGTACGTAACTTACGTACACTTACTGGATGAAAAGTGTATTTATTGAATCGTCAATTTTTGAAAAGTTCCGGGATAACTATATCAGCGAGGAAGAATTTAGACTTTTCCAAGCAGATCTAATGGCTAACCCAAAACAGGGAGATGTAATCCAAGGAACCGGTGGCTTGCGAAAAATTCGAGTGGCAGGCAAAGACAAAGGAAAACGCGGTGGTTCGCGTGTCATATACTATTACTTTGACGAGAAGAGGCGTTTTTATCTGCTAACCATATACGGCAAAAATGAAATGTCTGATTTAAATGCAGAACAGAAGAAACAGCTAAAAGCTTTTATGGAGGCATGGCGTAATGAACAACCGTAACCTTTTTTCTGAGTTAAGCTCAGCTTTGACTGAAGCCAAGGAGCATTCAGAGGGCAAATTAACTTTAAAGACCCATCAAGTTAACGATGTAAGTGAATTGAATATCTCTCCAGGTGAAATCGTAAATATTAGGGAGCAATTTAATATGTCACGTGGTGTTTTTGCTCGTTTACTTCACACTTCAGCTCGTACTCTGGAAAATTGGGAACAGGGCAGAAGTTCACCTAATGGCCAGGCAATTACGCTACTCAAACTAGTACAGCGACACCCAGAAACGTTGTCGCACATCGCCGAGCTATAATAAACGCATTTACATTCGCTGCGCTAGCCATGGACGAAAACACGAAAAAAGCCAATTAAAAAGCAAAGATCAACAAGCTATAGTTTTCAACTAAAAAATAGCTGTAGTCTCACAATTAAAACAGCTGTTGCCATGCTAACTTAAAAACATAATGTGTTTATGTTTAGAAGCAATTTCGATTAAAGTTCCAATATCGGAACATATATAACTACTGCCTGTAGAAAAATCGTGTTCTTTTGCATAAGCAGTTAATTTATATCTATAACCTGTTTTCTTAATAATAATTTCTTCAAACCTAACCGTCATTCCGCACCTAATTAACTGATTTATTTTTCTTGACACCGATCCCCCATTTTGATCTATTACTCATCTTTGGGTGCAGCAAAATGGCTATTTCTACTACCTCCCTATCAGG
>NZ_JBLBUE010000118.1:0-11045 GCF_047290655.1 Alteromonas sp. AMM-1
CACGCGTTAGTTAAAGGGATCACCGATTTTATTGAAGAAGATACTGAAGCAGCCAGACAAGCGGCCGAAAAGCCACTTCACGTTATTGAAGGGCCATTAATGGATGGCATGAACGTGGTGGGCGACTTGTTCGGTGAAGGAAAAATGTTCCTGCCGCAGGTAGTAAAATCAGCGCGCGTAATGAAAAAGGCCGTTGCGTATCTGCAACCTCATATTGAAGCCGAAAAATCAGAAGGCCAGAAGAGTAACGGTAAAATCCTGTTGGCAACCGTTAAAGGCGATGTACACGACATCGGTAAAAACATTGTGGGTGTGGTACTGCAATGTAACAACTTTGAGGTGATCGACATGGGGGTAATGGTACCCTGTGCCAGTATCCTGCAACGTGCCAAAGAAGAAGATGTTGATATGATTGGCCTGTCGGGGTTAATTACGCCATCGTTGGACGAAATGGTACACGTTGCCAAAGAGATGGAGCGTTTGAACTTCGACCTGCCGTTATTGATTGGTGGTGCAACCACCTCTAAAGCACACACGGCGGTTAAGATTGAACAGCATTATCATGCTCCGGTAGTGTACGTACCGAATGCCAGTCGTGCGGTAGGTGTGTGTCAGAAATTATTGAATGCACAATCCCGTGCTGAGTTTGCTGAGCAGCTTAGCAAAGAATATGACATTGTACGCGACCAACATGCTCGCAAACAGCCGCGCAGTAAACCGGTGAGCTTGCAGCAGGCGCGCGACAATGCTCATGTACCTGATTTCAGCACAGCGCCGGTAACGCCCAAAAAGCTCGGTGTAACACCTGTTTCAGTAGCGCTTGAAACCCTGCGAAACTACATCGACTGGACACCGTTTTTCTTAACCTGGTCGCTTGCCGGTAAGTATCCGCGGATTTTAACTGATGAAGTAGTAGGCGAGCAGGCTCAAAGTTTGTTTGATGATGCTAACGCCATGTTGGATAAAGTGATTGCTGACCAAAGCTTGCAGGCCAAAGGCGTTATTGGTTTATTCCCGGCAAACCGTCAGGAAGACGACGTGGTGGTGTATTCCGACGAAACCAGAACGGCAGTGTTGGGTGTAGCACATCACCTGCGTCAGCAAACGGATAAGCCAAAAGGCGCAAACTATTGCTTAAGTGATTTTGTAGCACCGGTAGGTTCCGGTATTAAAGACTACATTGGTGCCTTTGCAGTGACAGGCGGAATTGGTGAAGATGAACTGGCAGCCGTTTATGAAGCAAAAGGCGACGACTACAATGCCATAATGGTAAAAGCTGTAGCCGACCGGTTAGCTGAAGCGTTCGCTGAATATCTGCATGAACAAGTGCGTAAGCATTACTGGGGCTATGCGCCGGACGAGTCGTTTAGCAACGATGAGCTGATTCGCGAGAAATACCAGGGCATTCGACCTGCACCAGGCTACGCAGCATGCCCTGAGCATACTGAAAAGCAGCTGATTTGGGATCTGCTTAATGCAGAAGCGAACACCGGCATGAAGCTCACTGAAAGCTATGCCATGTGGCCGGGGGCGTCGGTATCCGGCTGGTATTTTGCGCATCCTGAGGCGCGGTATTTTGCAGTAGCGAAAATTCAGCCAGATCAGGTGGAAGACTACGCTAACCGCAAAGGTTGGGATATCGAAACTGCGCAGCGCTGGTTAGGCCCCAACCTGAATGACTAAACCATTCAGCCAGGCCTGTGAGAACAATAAACAGCCAATTCTGACTGAGTTATCACGGGCATTTTCAAACAGTACCACTGTATTGGAAATTGGCAGTGGTACCGGGCAACATGCAGTGCATTTTGCCCGCTATTTACCCCATCTTCACTGGCACACCAGTGATGTCAAACACAACCATGCAGGTATTAACGCCTGGTTGGATGACGCTGCCCTCACTAATTTACATCGCCCGATTGAATTAATGATTGGTCAGCATGATTTGCCCGCGTTGCCCTTCGATGCCGTGTATTCCGCCAATACCGCGCACATTATGTTTGCCGATGAAGTGGCACTGATGATGAAAAGTGTAGCGCAGCGATTACCCCAACAAGGCGTGTTTTGTCAGTACGGGCCGTTTACCTTAAACGGGGAATTTTCTTCTCAAAGTAATCAGCTTTTTCATCTGGATTTATTAAGTCGCGGGCTTGGTGGATACAAAGATATTAACCAGTTAATCACCTGGGCCGGTGAGGATTTAATACTCAAACACACTGTGCACATGCCAGCAAACAATCTGTTATTAATCTGGGTCAAAGAATAGCTCAACGGGTTCTGGCAGACTGCCGCACTTTGTGACGGCGCAATGTGTTGTTTCATAGTTTATTTCGAATTGGACACATTGAAGTTTGCGTGCAATCTTTAAGTAATAACGTGATCACCTGCCAATAACATTAATAAAGGACGGTAATGCCTGTGGTTGCCAAAAACATTACGTTTTCAGACAAGATTCTGATAGTCAGCAAAACCGATTTGCGGGGAAATATAACCTACGCCAATCGCCACTTTATGCGAATTTCTAACTTCCCGGAAACAGCATTACTCGGAAAGCCCCATAACATTATTCGCCATGCCGATATGCCCAGAGGGGTGTATTACGCCATGTGGAAAACGCTCAAATCCCGTCAGGAATTTTTTGGGTTTGTAAAAAACCTTACGTCAGACGGAGATTATTACTGGGTGTTTGCGAACGTAACTCCTGATGTAGTGAACGGTAAAGTAGAGGGCTTCTTTTCAGTGCGACGAAAAGCCCCGGAAGCGGCAGTGAAAGCAATTGAAGCTATTTATGCTGAAATGCGAAAAAAAGAAGCGGGTTTGTCAGCGGATACTGCAGCAAGTAATTCGTGGAAGTGGTTGTCTGAGCATATTGAGTCGCAACACGGTGTGAGTTACGACGAGTTTGTGTTGGGTTTGTACGAACAATATTTATAGGAAGTGCAATGATTATTCAAACCAGCCAGGTCAGTAAAAATATTCCATTTTTAACCCAGAAATTTCTGATTATCTGCATTGTGTTTGTGGGAATTACCTTTTTTATCGCCGCAGGTAATGTGTGGCGAAGTGGGTTTACGCTGCTGAACATTCTGTCGCCGGTGGTGGCAATGGTATTTGCGTTTTATGCTTACCGGGATCATAAAAAGCCGATACAGGCACTCAGTGCCATTCACGAAACCTTGTCTGCCGCCATAGAGGGCAATACGCATGTCAGGGTAACCAGAACAAAGGGCCTGGGTGAAGTAGGAAAAGTTGCCTGGGAACTAAATGACTTCTTAGATGTGGTAGAAACCAACTTTAAAGAATTGTCGAACAGTTTTGAACGCGCCAGTAAACGTGAGTTTTATCGCAAAGGGCTGGTGAAAGGCCTGCCGGGTGAATTTGCCGATATCATGAAAAACGTGAATATGGCTATTTCATCGATGGAGAAGGCTGATAACTTCGCCCGTCAAAATCGATTGCTCAGTGAAATGCATCACCTCAATACCAGTAATTTGCTGGATAATCTGAAAAACAGTCAGCAGGAAATGGTGAAGTTATCAACCGATATGGACGATGTGTTATCCATTGCCAATGAAAGTCGTGATGGGGCAAACCAAAGTCGTCAGACAGTGGCAGAGCTAAAGGGATCGCTTGATTCAGTAAACCAAAAAATGGTCTCGGTAGAAAATACAGCAAACCTGCTGGGGCAGGAGAGTGGCCGCATCGCCGCTACGGTGAAATTGATCAGTGATATTGCCGAGCAAACCAACCTGTTAGCCCTGAATGCCGCAATTGAAGCGGCCCGGGCAGGGGAAGTAGGCCGGGGGTTTGCAGTTGTTGCTGACGAAGTGCGCCACCTGGCAGACCGGACACGTCAGTCTACCGCAGAAATCAGCGATATTATTTATAACCTGACAGGTAAAATTGACACCATGGTTAGCCAAACCCTGGAAGTTGGGCAAAGCACCAAGGTAATTGGCGACGAAGTAAGTAAGTTCTATACCAATTTTGAATTTGTAGCCCAGGCAGCCGATAAAACTATTCATCTCATTGGCCAAACCAAAGACCGTTCGTTTGCTTCACTGGTTAAACTGGACCACATTGTGTACATGCAAAACGCTTACATAGGCATGGAGCGCAATGGTGAAGGTAATGAAGCCGAAGCCGTAAAAGTGGATCACTTCTCCTGTCGTTTGGGCAAATGGTATTACGAGGGCACTGGCAAGGATATGTTCAATGGTTTACCTGCATTCAGAACGCTGGAAAACTATCACGCCGGCGTGCATCAGAATGTGCACAAAGCCATTGCCCTGGTAAAACAGGACTGGTTGCGCAACGACGATATATTCCAGGGTATTCTGCATCATGTGGAAGCGGCAGAAAATGCCAGTTCTCACGTTATTCAGTGTCTTACAGAGCTGGTAGATCAAAAACACGGCCGAGCCGCAAGGTAGAGCAATCAGAATAAAGAAGGCCAGCTAAACGCTGGCCTTCTTGCTATTGGTACATTAATTACCAGATGCGTACGCGCTCTTCTGGTGCCAGATAAAGTGCATCACCTGGCTGTACGTCGAAGGCTTTGTACCATGCGTCGTGGTTACGTGGCGCAAGGGCTCGTGACTGTCCTGGTGCGTGAGTACCCGCGCGTAACTGATTGAGCATGCTTTCTTCTGTGCGCTTTTCTTTCCAAACCTGAGCCCAGGCCAGGAAGAAACGTTGATCACCGGTTAAGCCGTCAATCACCGGGGCTTCTTTGCCTTTCAGGCTCAATTGATAGGCGTGATATGCCATAGCCAGGCCGCCTACGTCACCGATGTTCTCACCCAAACTGTTGCGGCCATTAACAAAGTTGCCTTCAATAGGCTCATACGCACTGTACTGAGCGGCCAGCATGTCGGCTTTCGCTTCAAATGCAGCGCGGTCTTCATCGGTCCACCAGTTTTGCTGAATACCATTGGCATCTGACTTAGAACCCTGATCATCAAATCCGTGTCCCATCTCATGACCGATTACCGCACCAATTGCACCGTAGTTCACAGCTGCATCGGCATTTGGATCGAAGAATGGCGGTTGCAGAATTGCAGCCGGGAACACGATTTCGTTAAACGAGCTGTTGTAATACGCATTCACCTGTTGTGGTGTCATGCCCCAACGTTCGCGGTTAGTGGGTTTGAGTTCTTCTTCCAGCTCCAGTGCACGGAAGAACTTACGGATGTTGTGTTCGTTAGTGAGCAGATCATCGGCAGTAACCGACAGTCCTTCGTATGACAACCACTCATCCGGATAACCGATTTTCGGGCGGAAGGCAGCCAGTTTGGCTTTGGCATTCACTTTCGTTTCTTCACCCATCCAATCCAGGCCATCAATGCGCTCGCCTAACGCGGTGCGCAGGTTTTCAACCAGTTCAGCCATCTGGGTCTTAGAACTCTCAGGGAAGAAACGCTTAACATAGCTCTTGCCAATGGCGAAACCCAGCGACTCGGTACCAGACATTGAGGCCAGCGCGCGTTTCCAGCGAGGGCGGGGCTCTTGCTGGCCGTACAGTGTTTTACTTTGGAATTCAAAGTTCGCCATGTAGATGTCGTCAGACAGCATAGACGCATTATTAGAAATCGTGTGGTAGGTCAGATACGTTTTCCAATCGGCCATTGGCGTATCATTAATGATCTCAATGACTGCTTTTACTGGCTCCGGCTGGGTAATGTTCAGCTCGGGCGCTTTGTAACCTTGGGCATTTAACCAGGCATTCCAGTTAAAGTTTGCATAGGCATCGCTTAATTCTTCACGGGCGATTTGGTTTAACGTTAAGTCGCGATCCCGGCGCTTTTCACGTGGCCACTGAATTTCAGCAATTGCGGTTTCCAATGCCAGGATGGTCTGCGCTTTTGTTTCGGTATCGGTTTCGCCAGCAAAACTCAGCATTTGCGCAATGTGCGTCAGATACGCCTGGCGAATGTTTACGAAGCGTTCAGCATCGCTCAGGTAATAGTCGCGATCAGGTAAGCCCAATCCGCTTACGCCCACAGACAACTGATATTCGTTAGGGTCAAGACGGTTGTACCACAAACCACCCCATAGCGGTGAACTTGCACCATGCAACCAGCTCTTACCGAAAAAGACGGTTAACGCGTCTACCGAATCCAGCCCCTGGATTTCTTCCAGAATAGGCTTTATGGGGGTAATACCCTTGGCGTTAATGGTGTCGGTGTCCATGTAGGCATGGTAATAATCGTGAACCAATTGTTCATCGGAAGTCAGGCTGTCCGACGCCATAATGTCGTCGATGATTTGCTTCACTTGCTCTTCACTGCGATCCGCCAGTTCACTGAACGCGCCAAAACGGGTTTTATCAGCAGGTAACTCATAGTTTTTGTACCAGGTACCGCTGGCATACATGAAAAAGTCGTCGCCGGGTTTAACGGCTAAATCACGGGCGCTCAGGTCAACACCGAAGGTACCAATTTGCGCTACAGCAGGTGCTTGAGCCTGGGTTTGCTGTACTTGTGTGTTCTCAGATTTACTGCAGGCTGTCAGTGCCAGAGTGGCGGCAACAGACGCTGCGATTAACGTGTACTTCATTATAATACTCTGTGTTAGGAATGGTCGGAATCCGACGGTTTATCGTTAGTGTTCACAAACGTGTTTATATAATCGCTATTGAAAGGTAATACATCCTGCGCCTGATTGAAATACTCTTGTATAACGGGCGTTTCCTGATGTAAAAACTTTTCTACAGCTGAGTGAAAATCCGGGTGCAGTAACTGGTGCTGCGAATAGCAAAATTTGGGTTCAAAACCGCGTAGTATCTTATGCTCTCCCTGTGTACCAGGATTAAATACCGGCAGGTTTTGCGCAATGGCAAAGTCGATGCCACGAAAATAACAGCATTCAAAATGCAGCGAATCAATGTCTTCCAGACAACCCCAGTAGCGCCCATATAGTCCGGTTTTATCGTATAGAAAGAGCGCTGTAGCAATAGGTTTGTCTGTGCGACTGGCTAATACCAGACAAATATTGTCTGGCATACGGGTTAACAAACCAAAGAAAAAATCGGGTGTGAGATAGCCTTTGTGACCACTGCGCTTTAAATAGGTATCCTGATAACAGGCAATAAAGGTAGTCATATGCGCTGTCGTGAGCTGATCACCGGTTAGGGTGTGTATTTGCATACCATCGCTTAACACACGTGACCGTGTTTTTCGGATGTCTCTGCGTTTGCGCGAGGTTAATACATTCAGAAAGTCGTCAAACTGACTGTATTTACGATTAACCCATTCAAACTGCACACTGCGACGGGTTGGAAAACCCAGCTCGTCAAACGCATCGCAACTGTGATTGTGAAACAACCAGTGCAAAGAGGAAATCCCCTGTTGGTTTGCCCAGCTCTGTAACGCCGAGGAAAGTGCCTGTACACAGCGGGTAAAGTCGGCGTTGGCATCGAGTAGTATTCGCGGACCGGTTACCGGGGTAAACGGTATGGCGGCAATCCATTTGGGGTAGTAAGCAAAACCGTGCTGGTGGTAAGCATTCGCCCAGCTGTGATCAAATACATATTCGCCATAGCTGTGCGTTTTAATGTAACCGGGAATAGCGGCAACCAATGAATTGCCCTCGTAGATAACCCAGTGTGAAGGTTGCCAGCCTGTATCCTGACCCACACAGCCAGTGTCTTCCAGTAAGGCTAACCAGCTATACTGCACAAATGGGCCACCGGTCGTTGCATAACGGGCAAGCCGATTCCACTCGGTTTGAGATACGTCTGAAATGGCATCCAGGCAACACAAACGATAGCCTTGAATATTTACTTCGTACGCCATTTCGTTAGTATGCCCCGTCGACCAGAAAAATAAATATAACCATTAAACGTAACCATTAAATGTAACCATGTCAGATAGCGACCGCAAAATCATTATGGATTCGATTACCCGCATGTTGTCGCGACGAGAACATGCATTTGCTGAAGTTGTACGTAAATTACAGCAAAAAGGCTTTCAATCAGAGGCGTTTCTACCTGTTTTGGATGAATTTCGCGAGGCGGGCATTCAAAGTGATGCTCGCTTTGCCGAAATGAAAGTGCGCGCGGGCTTTGCAAAAGGCCATGGGCCGGGCAGGGTGAAAACAGACTGCCAGCAGTGGCAAATTAATGAATCCTTGTTCGAGCAGGCCATTCGCAAAAATAACCTCGACTGGTTTGAACTGGCACTACAGGTGCGGGCGAAAAAATTTGGTATTGGTTTGGTGACAAATCGGGAGCAACGCTACAAGCAAATGCGCTTTTTACAGTACCGAGGCTTTTATCAGGATCAGATTGACTATGCTATGTCGGTAACTGAGGAATAATCACACAGGTGTAATCGACCCAATCAATTAGCCTGATAGTAATTATTTCTGTGTTGTAACCTCGCCATTGCTTAACAAAGCGACATCATCCGTGGTATTGTTGCGACCCTCAAGAACATGCGGTATTCGATTCGCCAGACTGAGTTTTCTGTGCCACTTTCGCTGCATACAGGCTTTATAAATAACAAAGGATTTTAGGTTATCAATGACACTATCAACTGCTGATATTCGCCGCAAATTCATCGAGTATTTTAGTCGTAATGGCCATCAGGCTGTTGCCAGTTCTTCTTTGGTCCCGGCAGATGATCCTACTTTGTTGTTCACGAATGCCGGTATGAACCAGTTTAAAGACGTTTTTCTGGGTACCGAAAAGCGCAGCTATACCCGCGCAGTATCGTCACAGCGTTGCGTGCGTGCTGGCGGTAAGCACAACGATCTGGAAAACGTAGGCTATACAGCCCGTCACCATACTTTCTTTGAAATGCTGGGTAACTTCAGCTTTGGTGACTACTTCAAACAGGAAGCCATTCAGTTTGCATGGTCGTTCTTAACCGACGAATTAAAGTTACCAAAAGAAAAACTGCTGGTAACCGTGTATGCCGAAGACGACGAAGCATTTGATATTTGGGAAAAGCAAATCGGCGTTCCTAAAGAAAAGATCATTCGTATTGGTACTACCGACAACTTCTGGTCAATGGGCGATACCGGTCCCTGTGGCCCATGTTCTGAAATATTTTACGATCACGGTGAGCACATCTGGGGTGGCCCTCCAGGATCACCTGAAGAAGATGGCGACCGTTTCATTGAAATCTGGAACCTGGTTTTCATGCAGTTCAACCGTCAGGCCGACGGCTCAATGGAACCATTGCCTAAGCCTTCAATTGATACTGGCATGGGGCTTGAACGTATTTCTGCCATTATGCAGCACGTTCACAGCAACTACGAGATTGACCTGTTCGATAACTTAATCAAAGCGGCTGCCTCTATCGTTGGCACTGAAGATTTGTCGAATAAATCACTGCGCGTAATTGCAGACCACATCCGCTCGTGTGCATTCCTGGTGTGCGATGGCGTTATGCCGAGCAATGAAGGGCGGGGTTATGTGCTGCGCCGTATTATTCGTCGTGCAGTGCGCCACGGATACCAAATGGGTGCCAGTGATATCTTTTTCTACAAGCTGGTGGCAGCGTTAACCAAAGAAATGGGCGAAGCTTACCCTGAACTGAAAGATCAGAAACCGGTTATTGAAAAAGTACTGCGTGTAGAAGAAGAACAGTTTAGTAAAACGCTGTCACGTGGTATGAACATTCTGAACGAAGCACTGGAAGCGTTGGAAGGCACTGTGATCCCAGGTGAACTGGTATTTAAGCTGTATGACACCTACGGCTTCCCAACTGATTTAACCAACGACGTTGCCCGTGAACACAATTACACCATTGACGAAGAAGGCTTTAAAGCAGCAATGCAGGCACAGCGTAAGCGTGCCCAGGAAGCCAGTCAGTTTGGTGCCGACTACAACAACCTGTTGAAAGTGGAACAGGAAACGGCGTTCACCGGATATGATATGAGTGAGCAGGATTCCAATGTTGTTGAACTCATTTCGGGTGACGCATTCTGTGAAGAACTCACTGACGGTCAGGAAGGCGTAGTGGTACTCGATACCACGCCATTTTACGCAGAATCTGGCGGCCAGGTCGGTGATACCGGTGTGTTAAAAGTGGCCAACGGAGAATTCCTGGTTACAGATACCCAAAAGCTGGGTAATGCATTTGCGCACAAAGGTACAGTAAAAGGCGTTATCCGCAAAGGCGACAAAGCCGTTGCCAGCATTGATGACACCAAGCGGACTGCGATTCGTAAAAACCACAGTGCTACTCACTTGTTACATGCAGCGCTTCGCGAAATTCTGGGTGAGCATGTTACCCAGAAGGGCTCATTGGTAAATGCCGATCGTTTGCGTTTTGACTTTTCTCATTTTGAGGGGGTTACCGCCGAACAGGTACTGGAAATTGAACAACGCGTGAATGGTGAAATTCAGGCGAACCATGCGCTTACTACCCAGTTAATGGATTTGGATGAAGCTAAAGCGTCAGGTGCCATGGCATTATTTGGTGAAAAGTACGATGAAAAAGTACGCGTAGTGTCGATGGGGCCATTCTCTACGGAACTGTGTGGCGGAACGCATGTCAAACAAACCGGAGACATTGGTTTGTTTAAGATTATCTCAGAAGGCGGTATTGCTTCTGGTGTGCGTCGTATCGAAGCGGTTTCAGGTATGGGCGCACTGGCTTATGTTCAGCAGCAACAGGCTGTACTGCAACAAGCTGCCAGTTTGCTGAAAACCGATACGCTTAGCGTGGCCGACAAAGTAGCACAAAGCCAGGCTCAGCAAAAAGAACTGGAAAAAGCACTGACTGCCCTGAAGCAGAAAGTGGCAAGCCAACAAGGCGCAGATGTATTGTCTAATGTTGTTGAGATCAACGGCGTTAAAGTGCTTATAGCCGAGCTGGAGGGCGTTGAGGCCAAGTCGTTGCGCGGCATGGTGGATGACCTGAAAAATCGCATTGGTGAAGGCGTCATTGTTCTGGGCGTGCCAGAAGACAGCAAAGTGAGCCTGATTGCAGGTGTAACTAAGGGCTTAGTTGGCAAGGTAAAAGCTGGCGAACTAATAAACTTTATCGCTGAGCAGGTTGGTGGTAAAGGCGGTGGTCGCCCGGATATGGCCCAGG
>NZ_JBLBUE010000119.1:0-10842 GCF_047290655.1 Alteromonas sp. AMM-1
CCGTCGATAAATGGCGTTAATCAATGGCCTCAAACAGTGCACGGATTGTACGTGGATGATCACAATACCGTTTGGGTGGGAGGTAACGGCAAAGGCGATCACGTGGTATTAAACTTTACGTCAGACGGGAAGTTCATTCGTCAGTTTGGCGAGCGGGAGCGTACTGATGGCAATGTGAGTGAGTCGGCATTAGGCAACCCGGCAGACATTCACCACGATACCCACACCGGTGAAGTGATCATCGCCGATGGCTACATCAACAAACGTATCATCGGCTTCGATACCCACAGCAATGAATTCTCCAGATTGTGGGGAGCTTATGGCACCGCACCGGGTGGCGGTACGCGCGATGGCGACTTTGATGTGTCACAAGCAACGGCAGGTGCTGAAGACATTAATTTGGCCGCTCCGAACTTTGGCGACATAGTACATTGTGTAACCAAGTCTCCCGATGGTCGAATATACGTTTGCGACCGTCGTAACAATCGCCTGCAAATATTTAAAGACGACAATAATGGCGACCTGACCTTTGTTCGCGATCTGGTGATTTCAGGCGAAACCATGGGCCTGGGTACCGCCACCGATGTGGCTTTTTCGCCTGACAATAAATACCTGTATGTTGCAGATATGATGAACGGCCGTATTTGGGTTTTGTGGCACGACACTTACGAAGTACTGGGCAGAATTGGCCGTAATGGCCGTTACGCTGGGCAATTTACCTGGCTTCACAGTGTCGTTAGCGATAGCCAGGGCAACTTGTATACGTCGGAAGTGTCCACTGGGCGACGGGTACAGAAGTTTGTGTTAGTAAAATAGCGCAGCCTGCTTTACCAGCGCTGTTGATGGACTTTTAGTCTTACCCCAATAATGATCCAGGTTCATCTGGCTTATTGATTTTACGGTGGATGGTGCGTTCAGAAGATAATAGACAGGTTGAGGAACCCCATCCCGAATGGCATAACATTATTAAGGCGCAGTTGCTAACAAAACCTGGTACAACTACCGGGAGCATTCCGCGATAAGTGCACCAGGTTCATCTGTTTTTAATTCGGTGTTTGCGTAATCAATACTCTCGCTTTAACGGCGAAAGACAAGATTTAACGAAGGTACAAAGCGGCACTCACATACAACAAACCGTATTGTTAACGATTCAGTTCATTAAACGCAAACAGGTTGTCTGTTTAAACGTCACTACGTTGTAGGTTAGTTATTTGCCGAAACAAGCCAGCAAAAGCACATTATTCGTAGTGACGTTCCATCCACATGATCTTCATTTTAAGATCGCGAATTTCTTGCTTTGCATCGGCTAATTCCTCAACAATCGAACGATCCTGTACTGCGTTATCATCATATGAAGTGTTCAGAGCACTGCTATCTTGTTGTGACATAAGTATTCACCGCGTTTTGTTTAAGATTAAGGGTACGAATAAAAATGTAATTCTACATGAAAACATACAACAATCATTACAAAAAGCCCAAAAAAACTAGCGAATACTAATCATTTTTTTGAAAAATGATTGGAGTTTTAACTTCAGCCTTGACCAAAAATATTCGTAATCACACTCAGGAAAACATAAAAAATACTTACAAAACATAAATTTGAAAATTAGCCATTATAAAACACTAACGCTTCCCACCGTACCCATTTTATTTTTTGAAAGAAGCGCTTCAATCCACAGATAGACAACTACTTGTAATTTAATCTGTAACTATTCACTAACAAATTCCAACAACAACGTTCCGAAACGCTGTGGTTATAGGCAGATCCCAGATATCGCTTTGCGATTCTGGGATGACCGACAGTGGTTGTATCTGGTGAGCAAGCCTTTTTAGGCAGATCCCTGATATCGCTTTGCGATTCAGGGATGACGGAATTAGGTTGTTTGCAGTGTGCCTGCACTTTTAGGAAAATCCCTGACATCGCTTGGCGAGTCAGGGATGAATGAAAAAGGCAATGTAGGCTTATTTATCCAGCGTGATCCGGCCATTTACGGTAGACACTCTTACCTTACCTTCACCGCTACCCATGGTGAAATCAATCCAGCGGCCTGGGCCGTACTTCGACTTTTTCACTTCGGTGTCATTCAGGTTATTGATGATCTTACCCCCAGCATGTGCTTCAACCTCGAAACGGGCCGACACGTCAGGCTGGAATGAAAGCTCAATACGCCCGCCTACTGAATCCACTTCCACTTCGCCACCTTTGGCAAGTTTCATGTCTACTTTGGCATTCCCGTTTACCGACGTCATGTTCAGTTCGCTCACATTGCCTAGCATGAGCTTCGAATTACCATTCACGGTTTCCAGTGAGATCACTTTACTGTTACTTTGCAGGTCGATTTCGCCGTTTACGCTAGTCACCGTTAAGCTGTCTTCGCTTACGTGTTGTACTTCCATATCGCCGTTTACCGACTCAATTTCAACGCTACCAGATACCTTTACCAACTCAATGTTACCATTCACCGATTCCACAATGACCCGGCGGGCAACATCTTCCAGGACAATATTGCCATTTACCACTTCGACTGACGTTCCGCCTTGAACACCACTTACTTTTACGTTGGCATTCACGGTTTCATAAGACACTTTGCTGTTTACCGGCACGTATACTACCAGGTCATCCTTGGCGTCATCTTTGTCTTCCCAGTGATAGTGGTTGTTCTTCACTTCTACATCGATCACCACCGTATTGCCCCGGGTTTCAAAGGTAAACTCTTCGGTTAGCGAGCCCAGTTTACCGCTGATGCTCACCTGATTTTTGTCCCAGGTTTTGATTTCAGCTTTACCGTACACGTGCTCCATTTCAACCGTTGGCGAACTGTTGGTATCCAGTGTCTGATCGATAGTTTGTTGTGCCCAGGCCATACCTGATGTTGCCAGTACGATTGCACCTACACCTATACGGCGTAGCAAAGAGGTATTAAACGTAATATTCATGATCGTTCCTCACATTTAAATTTGTTGCCATTTGGGCGCGTGCACTCGCTCAATCAGGTCAATTTGTTGTTGATACACAGTTTGTAGCATGCGAAGCAGTGCTACGTTGTTCGGGTCGTGCTTCAGCGCCGATTTAATGGCTGCTGCGGCATCTTCCAGCTCGGTTAATTGAGCCTGCCAGTTATCCGTTAGTGCGGGTTTATCCTGGTAAGTCACCAGCAGTGACGATTTCTGACTCTCGTATTGTTCACTCAGTTGCGCTATTACTGCAGCGCTATCCAGGCCCGTTACCGCGGGGTCAGATAAACTCGACATACTGAGCCACACAGCCACAGCAGGGACTAAAATACTGGCTGCTACTGCACCATACATCCAGGACCGGGGCTTTGATTTACCTGCGATTGAAGGTTGTTCAGTAATCGCCAGTTCAATCCCCTGCCATAAGTCGCGATTTGGCTGTACGCTGTTGGGGAGCGACTGTAGCTGTTGCTGTAAGCTGTCTTGTGATTTATTGGTCGTCATCACCTAACCACTCCTGTAATAACTGTCTTGCCCGATGAAACTGCGCTTTACTGGTGCCTGCCGCCATATTCAGCATGTCGGCAATGTCTTCGTGTCGGTAGCCTTCGATAGCGTGCAGCACAAACACCTGCCGGGCCCGCTCGGGCAATTTCAAAATACATTTATCGAGTTGCGATAAGTCTAACGACTCGCTCGCTGTAATCTGTTGTTCGTTGGCACTTTCCAGACCAAACATACGGTGAAACCAACCCCGTTGCTTGCGCATGTAAGATATCGTTACGTTAGCCGTTACGCTGTGTAGCCAGGTAGAAAACTGGCTTTTGTGCGAAAAGTTTTCCAACTTTTGCCATACCTGCACAAACACTTCCTGGGTAGCATCTTCCGCCAGCGCCGCATCGCCGGTAAGACGTAAACTCAATGCGTATACCTGACCCACATACTTTTGATAAATGTGCTGATACGCCTGCACATTTCCCTGCATGGCTGCCTGCAAGTGCTGCTGTAATTGTTGTTGAGCAAATGCATCGGTAGCATCCACTACATTTCCCTGGCCGACTGTCATGTCATTGGGCTCTCTTTCGTTATTTTTTGTTGTTACAGGGCATTAGTCGCAACGCTTTTAGCGAAGGTTTAAAGGACATGAAAAAAATTTAAAAAAAACACAAAACCATCATAACCCGTAATGCTTTGAATTAAATAGCAATGACAGCATGTAGTTTGAAAATAAGAAGCAGGTATTAGAAAACAAGACATGATAAGAAAAGGGCAACTCGCTGGCTGCCCTTGTGTTGTTTATTTTAGCGATGTCCACCAGCGCGATTCGGGATAGTCACTTCCTACCGTCACGACCTCACCCACTATAGGTGTAGTAAGCGATACGCCTTTTTCAGCCGCAGCGTGACTGACTCTGTCGAGCGGTTCATACCAGGCGTGAAAGGCCAGGTCGAAGGTGCCGTTGTGAATTGGCATCATCACTTTTCCCTGTAAATCTGAATGTGCCTGTACACTTTGCTCTGGCGTCATATGAATATCCTGCCAGTCTTTATCGTATGCACCGGTCTCAATAAGGGTGAGATCAAATGGGCCATATTTGTCGCCGATAGTTTTAAATCCATCGAAGTAGCCCGAATCACCGCTGAAATATACACTCTGAGCAGGTGTTTTGATAACCCACGCCCCCCACAAGGTTGCATTGGCGTCCCCTAGCCCACGCCCTGAGAAGTGTTGAGTGGGCGTAAACACAATAGTGATATTGTTAAACGAACGCGACTGCCACCAGTCAAAGCTATGGATTTTTTCAGCTTGAATACCAAAGCGTTGCAGATCGCCTTCTACGCCTAACGGTACGTAGAAGTTTGCGACTTTTGATTTCAACAAGGTAATGGTTTGCTTGTCCAGATGATCATAGTGATTGTGCGAAATCAGTACGCGGTCGATAGGAGGTAAGTCTTCCAGACTAATGGGCGTATCCTGAAACCGTTTCGGCCCCAAAAAACGAACAGGCGAGGCGCGCTCTGAGAAAACCGGATCGAGCAACCAGTACTCTCCTTCTACTTTCATTAAAAAAGAAGAGTGACCTAATTTCACCAGATGTATCCCTTGGTCGGGTATCTCTGCTATCGCCCCGGCGGTTAGGTATTTCATTGGTAACGGTAGGTTTGGCTCGGTATCTACGCGCTTTTCCGTAATATACCGCCACATAATCTTAAGCGTCTTCGACAAACTATTCGGCGAAGTAGGCGCGTCATTCACAAATTTGCCATTGTGATAATGCGTCGACCCAGAGAGATCGGCTATTACTTCTGCATTTAAACTCTTGATCATCAATCCAGCTCCAGTCAGCACAATAAGGGAAAGGGCAATACCTAAATATTTCATTTCAGACTCTTCAGTAAACTACACTGTGTAGTTTACTTTTAAAGCAAAAAAAGTAAACTCAATAGTGTAACTTTTTATGTCATTGGGCTATGATGCCTGTTGTTTAGTAGCTATGAATAACAAAAAATACAGTGACATGAAGCTCTCGGAAAAAAAGCGATTACAAATTGTTGAAACCGCAGCACGTTTATTTGCCAGCAACGGATTGGAGGCCACCAGTATGGATGTTGTGGCAACGGAGGCAAAGGTGTCAAAGCGTACGGTTTACAATCACTTCGCCACCAAAACGGCCTTGTTTCAGGCGGTGTTGGAATCTATGTTTGCTAACGTCGACCAGGGAGAGCAAATTGCGTTTGATGCCAGCCAACCTTTGGATTTGCAGTTAAAGGCCATCGCCGGTAGTGAAATAGCACTGCTTACTTCCCCTACCTATATTGCTATGGCACGAGTGGCGTTTATGCAAATGCTACAGGACCCGGAATTGGCCAAATCCCTTAACGGGCAGTCGGTTGGCTGTTTGCGCTATCTCGATAACTTTTTAACTGCGGCCAACCATGCCGGCGTGGTTAATATTCAGGATATCCAACTTGCAGCAAAACAGTTTGTTTATCAGCTCAAATCGTTAATTTTTTACCCGTTACTGTATGGTATTGTGGAGCGTCATGATTTGAACTGTGATTACATAGTCGACGAAACCGTAAAGCTTTTTGTCGCCAGATATACCTAACATTACTTTAAGGATGCTGCTGTGATTGTTTCTGCGTTGTATGCGGGGCAACCTGCTCCACTAGGCCCCCGAAAGGCACTATCGGCTATATGCAAACAGCCGGTAAACCAACTCACGGTGCATATTGATCGCACCGACGAAGACCAGCAAGCGAACCTGCGTTTGCATGGCGGCCCGGAAAAAGTACTTCATCAGTTTAGCCTTAGCAGCTATAACACCATTGAAGCTCACTTCCCGGCACTTGCCAACAAACTGCTGCCTGGCAGTATTGGTGAAAATATTTCAATAGATGGCATGACCGACGAAAATGTGTTTATTGGCGATGTTTACGCCATAGGTGAAGTGATTGTTCAGGTGGGTGCACCGCGTGCGCCCTGCAACAAAATAAACCACCGTTTCGACACGCCAAACCTCGATCAATTTGTTGGTAATAAGGGCGTAACGGGTTGGTACTACCGGGTAAAACAAACCGGCGTAATCAACGTTGGCGATACGGTGGCGTTAATTGAACGTGCCGCCAACACGGTAAGTGTGGGCGAGTTAATGCGCACGGTGTATAACCCTGAATATTTTGGCAATGCTGCCAAATTGGTAAGTATTCCGGTATTGGATGACGAATGGCGGGGTAAATGTGAAAAGGCAGCTGCTAAAGCCGCTGGCTAAATTACCCTGCAACAAGGTGCCGGTATTTTGCTATGGCACCCTGCAGATACCGACATTACAACGCATCCTGTTTGGACAGCGAGTACGTGGTCTTTCTGCTAAATTGTATGGCTGGCAACGCTTGATGAGTCACGACGGGTATTGGTTTATTACTCCCAGACCAGGCGCTGCGGTGCGGGGCAAGGTCATCTGGTTGTCTGTTCAACAATTGCAGCATTGCGATAACTGGGAAGAGGTACCTTACTATCAACGCGAGCGTGTAAGGGTGCTACAAGGCAATCGACGCCTTTCCACTTATGCATACACGCGGCGAGGCGCAAAAGGCAAAGCCAAATCAACCTCTTCGCTGTCGGCGTTTCCTTTGCCAACAGTGTTCAAAGCGGCTAAACAGAGTCGCTTTGCCGCTTTGCCCTAATAGTCGCACGGCGGATATTGCGCCACAGTCTCACTTGCCGCTTGTTTCAACAACGCCTGTACATTTGCAGGTACATCAAGGGTATGAAAAGTAGAAAGCAAATCTACCGATTCGCCGGTAATGGATTCCGCCAGCACAAACGCGGCAAGCAATGTACCGGTTACATTCGCGTGATTCCCGTCGGGAGCGTACAGTGCGATGCTTGGGTCCACCCCAATGGCCCAGTCCCAGGCAAGACCCACAGGTGCCACACAAGCACCACTTTTTTCGGCAATGCCTTTATGAATATTATGAATGTACTGACCATCAGTGGGATCGCTTTGAATGCCCCACTCCGGAAATAATACCGGTTGCGCGTAATTTGAATACGCTCTTCGAATAAGTACCTCAGCTCCCTCAGTAGAGTAAACCTGCGTATGTGATACCGAAACGCGCTGCGCCTGCAATACAATATGGCTCCAGGTTTGCGAGTCGATAGCGGATAACACCTCACTGGATTGGGCATGCTGATATAGAAACGCAATTTGCTGGATCCGCTCTACACGAATTGTTTTTTCAGGCACTAATGCTTGTAATACCATTGCCAGTGTATCGGGCAGGTTAACCGAGGCAGTGTGACTGTTACCCATCATTAAAACACTGATCGTATTGGGGTCGAGTGGCGACGGCCCCGATGGCGGCTGCGTAACAGGCGGTATGGGTTCCCCGCCAGCACCACCACCTGACGAACCACCGCATGCGCTAAGCCCTGCAACCAACACCATCAGTACTATCCGTGTCGCCCAGTGTCGACGTTGTTTATTGTGCATTTTCCTGCTCTGTTCAACTACCCGCCACAACATTAACAGGGCTTAATCCTTCACGCACGCGCTTTTATTGTCTATTATTTGAACAACAACAACAGCATTAGGACAATCACACATGGACGTAAAAGCAATGATCGATGCCATCCTGGCCAAAGAAGGTGGCTACGTTAATCATCCCGCAGATCGCGGTGGCCCCACCAATTTTGGCATCACGCAAAAAACATTGTCGCGCTATCTGGAAGTGGTAGTTACCGCCGAAATGGTGAAAGCCATGGACATAGAAACCGCGCGTGATATCTATGAACTCAACTACTATCGCAAGCCCCGAATCGACAAACTCCCGGAACCCTTGCAGCCATTTCTGTTCGACTCAGCGGTAAATCACGGCCCACGCCGTGCGATCAGGTTTTTACAGGAAGTGTGCAATGATGCCGGTTTTGGCCCCCTCACCGTAGACGGGCTAATGGGTCCGAAAACCAAAGCACAGGCATTTGCGTGCCTGGAAGCACTCAAAGACTGGATGCTGGTTGCCCTCGTAGAAGAACGCCAGATGTTTTATGTGGAAATTGCCACTAACGATGAATCCCAGCAAGTCTTTCTGAATGGATGGCTGGCCCGCGCCCGCAGTTTCCTGCCCACTGAAGCAATAGCGTAAGGATACTCTCATGGGCAAACTATTAGACAATCCCGTATCGTCGATTGCATCGTCGGTGTCTAATACCAATTCGCATAGAAGTTTGCTCACTCAGCAGCACTGGCAGGCTTTTTAGCTAGGCTTGATTGCACAGGTTTGGTGGTTCCAAATCAAGCAAGCGTAACAACGCTAAAAAGCCTGCCAGTACTGCCCGAAGGGAGTGGCCAAAACGACTTACATCTGTGTTGCGTCCTCTGGACATAGAATGACTATGCCTCAGAGAACGCGTCGTGATCTAAGTCGTTCTGACTCACTCTGAGAGGGCAAACTTCTATGCGAATTGGTATAAAGGCGTAGAAACCGTGGCGGGGGTATTCACTACCAATAAAGAAAAAGAGGCACAGCGTTCTGCCGATGAACAAATGGCACTAGTCCGGGCGTACCAGGCCGAATTTAACAAACTGGAAAATCGCAACTGGGTAGATTCACTGGCAGACGGATTTAACCGCTTAATACGGCCAATGATTGTAACGCTGATCCTGTTTATCTTTGTGGTGGCTTACATTTCACCAAAACATCTGGCAGAAATTACCCTTGCCATTAGTGCCATCCCAGATGGTTACTGGACACTGTTAAGTGTAATCATAGCCTTTTACTTTGGTGGCAGAATGCAGCTAAAAAGCCAGCAATTCCGATTTAGTGAAACCCAGGCGCAAGCGGTTAAAGCGCTAATTGAAACCAAAGCCGAATTCAGAAAACTGGAAATAGATAACGATGAACCTGATCGCCTGATTGGTGACAGTGCCGCAAAAGAGAGTGACTTTGACAAACGCCGAGCGGCACAAATTAACACGGCAGTAGAATCGGCTCTGCAGCACGCGGTTACCGACCCAACAGATACAACACAGCTAGCAGCCAACCAGCAGGCACTTGCCAGTAAAGTAACCGAGATGCTAAACGAATCACCGGATTCACTTAAAGCAAGGCGAAAGTTTGGGCCTCGGAAATTAGGCAGAAGGTAACTTAATTGAATTACCAGCTTGGTATATTTAATAGAGCAATACAGCGTAATTACAGCGTAGAAATCAGGTTGCGTGAATAATGCCTACAGCCAGCCCTACTTTTTTAATACGCATAAAAAAACCGCGCCTGAGCGCGGTTTTTTCGAACCGTTTAGCAATTAAGCTTCAGCGATAATTACAACTTTAGCAGTTGCCATTACTTCTGAGTGTAATTGCACGTCGATGTCGTATTCACCAGTTTCACGCAGGGTACCTGTAGGCAGCTTAACTTCTGCCTTAGTTACCGCTACGCCAGCAGCAGTGATTGCTTCTGCGATGTCACGAGTACCAACAGAACCGAACAGTTTACCTTCTTCACCAGCTGGTGCAGCAATAGTAACTTCGCCCAGTTCAGCAATTTTAGCAGCACGCGCTTCGGCAGCAGCCAATTGCTCAGCAATTTTCGCTTCCAGCTCAGCACGACGCTGTTCAAATTTTTCAACGTTAGCTTTAGTTGCAGGAACTGCTTTACCCTGTGGGAAAAGGAAGTTACGTGCAAAGCCAGACTTAACAGTGACAGTGTCACCCAAACCGCCTAAATTGGCGACTTTATCCAGTAGAATGATTTCCATCGATGCTACCCCTTATTCTTCGCCAAATTACTTGTGTGAGTCAGTGTACGGAAGCAACGCTAAGAAACGCGCACGCTTGATCGCACTAGACAGTTGGCGCTGATATTTAGCGCTGGTGCCGGTAATACGGCTAGGTACAATTTTACCGCTTTCGGTGATGTAGTTTCTCAACGTAGCGATATCTTTGTAATCAATCTCAACAACACCTTCTGCAGAGAAACGGCAGAATTTACGACGTCTAAAAAAACGAGCCATTGTTAATTCCCCTTATTCTTCGCTTGCTGCGGTTTCTGAACGATCTGCGCGCTCACCACGAGGTGCAGAATCTTCACGACGTTCACGACGCTCTTCCTTCATCATAGGAGAAGCTTCAGTTACGGCACCTTTGGTACGCATAACCATGTTACGCAGGATAACATCGTTGAAACGGAAAGCAGTTTCCAGCTCAGCAACAGCTTCAGCAGTAGCTTCAGCGTTGATCAGAACGTAGTGTGCTTTGTGCAGCTTTTCAATTGGGTAAGCCAGTTGACGACGGCCCCAATCTTCCAGACGATGGATTTTACCACCTTCTTGCTTCAGGATAGTGGTATAACGCTCGATCATACCAGGTACTTGTTCACTCTGGTC
>NZ_JBLBUE010000012.1:0-59300 GCF_047290655.1 Alteromonas sp. AMM-1
ATCAAAGCCCGCGCTTATCAGGATGAGTTGAGGCTTATAGTTTATTAGCGCATCAAACCAATAACTTACGGCTTTGCGAAAGGCCTCACTGTTTGAACCGGCTTCCAATGGCGCACAGAGAATATTACTGGCAGACACCGGTGAACCGCTATGCGGGTAAAACGGATGCTGGAATGATGAACACATCATGATGCGCCGGTCCCCACCAATGATATGTTCAGTGCCATTGCCGTGATGAACGTCGAAATCCACAATAGCCACCCGCGATAAATCGTATTTTTTTATCGCATAGCGCGCTGCTACCGCAATATTGTTAAACAGGCAGAAGCCCATGGCATTGTCGTATTCAGCATGGTGACCGGGTGGTCTTACCGCGCAAAATGCCTGTCTGTTGCTGCCTTCCATTACCCAATCTACCGCATCGCAACCTGCACCAGCCGCATACAATGCCGCGCTCAGTGTGATTGGTGTCATACCGGTGTCCTGCTCCAGCCAAATCACGCCGGTTTTGGGTGCGCGCTGAAAAATACTGTCGATATAGTAAGGGTCATGCGCCAGCGCCAGGTTTTCGCGCTTTACCGGCTTGGCATCGGCGTGCTGACACACCATGTCCAATCCGGATGACAGTAACTGATCGTCGATGGCGTATAACCGGTCCGGATGCTCGGGATGTTCACCAGAGACATCGTGATGCACGCAGTCTTTACCCCGGAAGATTTTAATAGTCATACGTTTTCCTCCTGATTCGCGTCCTGTAATGGCAAAGCAAGTTCGACTTCACTCGGATCACCGCTGAACAATCGCTTAAATCCGTGGTGTTCAAAAATGGCTATCATGGGTTTGTTGTCGGCCCGGCAGAAAGCCAGCATTTTGTTAATCTTGCGTTTCTGCGCAATGTCGATAAGCGTTGTCAGCAGCTTGCTGGCCATGCCCTTACCCTGCTGGGTTTCCCGGGTCACAAACGCCGCTTCACAGGTATTGTCGTGCTCGTTGTAATAGAACCGGCCAACGGCGTGAATAGTGATACGTGAGCCTTCCTGCCGCACAATACACAACGCCGCATCAGAGCTTTGATCCACACTCACCAGATTACAGGATTTCTCCCGGGACATTTGTTTGGGGTCGTAGTTGTAACGCAAGCGCAGGGTTTCTTTGGTATGGGAGTAGAAAAACTCCTGCAGGCGTCGCTCATCGGCTGGGTTAAGCGGGCGCAAATAAAACGTTTCGCCGTTTACCACCATTTTGTGTAACTGAATGGCACCCAGTTCAGGAATATCGGTGGGATATTTTTGCTGGTAATGCGGCACCCAATAGTTCTGACGTACTTCGGCAAGCAGCTTGGCCCGGAATTTGGGGTGGGCTACCCGAATAAGCTCAAGGGCACGTTCGCGTATACTCTTACCACGCAACGAAGCAATGCCGTATTCGGTAACAATGTAGTGCACATTGCCGCGGGACGTCACTACACCAGAGCCTTCGGCAATATGCGGTACAATACGCGACACGGTTTCATTTTTGGCCGTAGAAGGCAACGCAATAATCGGCTTACCGCCCTTGCTCATCGACGCACCGGAAACAAAATCGACCTGTCCACCAATACCACTGTAAAAATCGAAGCCCAGTGAATCGGCCACCACCTGACCGGTTAAATCCACTTCCAGCGCACTGTTAATGGCAATCATGTTGTCATTTTTAGCAATATTGGTGGGCTTGTTTACATAGCTACTAGGATAAAACTCAATATGCGGATTATTGTTCACAAAGTCATAGAGTTTCTGACTTCCCATACAAAAGCTGGTAACGATTTTACCCGGGTGAAAGGTCTTCTTGCGGTTACTGATTGCACCTGCAGCAATCACTTCCATGATGCTATCTGAGAGCATTTCACTGTGGATACCTAAGTCTTTGTGCCGCTCCAGGTATTTCAGGGTCGCACTGGGGATTTTACCCACGCCAAATTGCAACGTGGCACCGTCTTCCACCAGCATGGCCACATACTGACCAATCCGTTCGGTAACACTGTCGATGGGCGGTGCTTCGATTGTTTGTAGTGGCTGGTCGGCTTCAATGACGGCTGAAAATTCGCTGATGTGTAGGTAAGAATGCCCGGCTGTTCGCGGCATTTGCGGATTAATCTGCGCAATCACTTTATTGGCATGACGCGCAGCTGACATACAAATATCTACCGACACACCCAACGAACAATAGCCAAATTCATCAGGCGGGCTCACCATTACCAACGCCGCATCCAATGACAGCGTGCCGTCACTGAATAAGCTCGACATTTCCGACAGGAAAACCGGTGTATAATCCGCCCGGCCCTCGTCCACGGCCCGACGCACTTCATCACCATGGATAAAAAAGGTATTTACCTTAAACAGCTGGCGATATTCCTCTTTAGCCCAGCGGTTGTCGCCAAGCGCCAGCATATGCACCAGTTCGATATCGGTGAATGCCTTGCTATTCGCAATTAAATCGTCAATAAGTGCATAGGGCACGCCTGCGTTCCCGCCTACAAAAACCCGGCAACCGGATTTAATCAGCTGCGACCAATCCGGTCGCGGGGGCAATACTACTGTCATCGCTGTGCTCCCTGTTCTCGGTATTTCCTAATACCGATTCACCTCAAATTCACTAACAGTAATGATGCCACAGAACGCATTTCAGAACAGATTGAAATGGCGGAATATTGATCTGGTTTAGGGTATTTACTACCAATGGATTAGGTGGCAGGGAAAGAGAGGATGTAACCGATTGCGATGCCGACAACAAGCCCTATCAAGCCACACGTAATATTGCGGCTATCCAACCAGGCGCTGCTTGCTTCGTGCTTTGGCGCAAGGCCCTCTGAATCAACAATAACTGCACTTTCTGCTGATTCAACGTAGTTGATGTCATCCGAAGCTGGTGGATGCTCTGTTGATTCCGTCTCGCGCAAGCTCATTACTATTTGCTCAGATGACACAGGGGCATTTTCTGAAATTTGAATGGTCTCAATAACACCGGCCGATGGCGCGACCACTTCAAGCACAACTTTATCTGTCTCGATGTCAAACAGGTTTTGATTAAACGCAACCACTTGCCCCTCAGTTACGTGTAGTTGAGCTACAAAGGCATTTGAAGTATTTTCTGGGAGGTGCGGTACCTTAATATCAATGTTCATAAACCGTCCTTGTATTAAACTCGTTTTCTGCGAAGCGCTCAGTGTCATGCTCGTATCGGAGCTACCCTAATGCACGCGTATTCATGAATAACTGTACATTACACCTTTTATCTACTTGTTTTCCATTGATAATTTAAAACAGGTTATAAAAGCCGACTCAGGAATACCTGTTGTGTTGGAAAAGGGTTTATGACGTAATACCAATTCACATAGAAGTTTACCCACTAACAAAAAACCCGCTTCAATGAGCGGGCTTTTCACTTTGAAGTGCTTAGTCCTGTTTGGACCTGGAAAATTTGGATATCAACACGTAGAACATAGGTACGAAGAAGATAGCCAGGAAAGTGGCTGCCATCATTCCGCCAATTACCGTAATACCAATGGCGTTTTGACTTGCCGCACCCGGACCGTTGGCAATAGCCAGTGGCGTTACCCCCAGTATAAATGCCATGGATGTCATCAGAATTGGACGGAAACGCTGCTTCGCAGCCATCGTTACCGCTTCCATTACCGATTTGCCTTCTTCTTCCTGCAGTACCTTGGCAAACTCCACGATCAGTATGGCGTTTTTCGCCGCCAAACCAATGGTGGTAAGGAAAGCTACCTGCAAATACACATCGTTAGACAGATTAAACAGGTAAGCGGCAACTACCGCACCCAAAATACCCAGTGGCACCACCAGGATCACCGAGAATGGTACCGCCCAGCTTTCGTACAACGCAGCCAGACACAGGAACACGACCAGAATAGAAATGGCGTACAGGAAGCCAGCCTGCGAGCCTGCAGCACGCTCCTCATAAGACAGCCCGGACCACGCAATTTCAAAGCCTTCAGGTAACACCTGCTCTACCAGATTAACCATTTCCTGCATGGCTTCACCTGAACTGATCCCCGGTGCGGCTGACCCTTGCAGGTTTACCGAAGCAACACCATCGAATCGTTCCAGTTGCGGAGAGCCGTAGGTCCATTTGGACGATGCAAAGGCACTAAACGGCACCATTTCGCCAGCGCTGTTGCGCAAATACCACTTGTTCAGATCGTCAGGCATCATACGATGCGGCGCATCGGCTTGCAGATACACTTTCTTGATACGCCCATCGTCAATGAAGTCATTCACGTAGGATGAGCCCCAAGCGATTTGAAGTGTGCTGTTAATGTCACTCAGTGATACACCCAAGGCAGTGGCTTTTTCACTGTCGATGTCGATTTTGTATTCAGGCACATCTTCCAGGCCATTAGGACGAACGCCTACCAGTTTCGGATTTTGTGATGCCGCACCCAGTAACTGATTTCTGGCTTGCATTAATGCTTCGTGTCCGCGACCCGCTACATCCAATAGCTGTAAATCAAAGCCTGAAGCGTTACCCAGTTCGCGAATGGGTGGCGGGAAGAATGCAAACGCGCTGGCATCGATAATTTGCGCCAGTGCCGGATAAGACCGTCCAGCTACCGCTTCTACGCTAGTGCCGGGCTCGGTGCGCTCAGACCAATCCTTCAGACGAATAAAACCTAACGCTGATGACTGTGCGGAGCCCGCAAAGCTAAAACCGGTCACGGTAAACATGTGTTCAACCAATTCACCTTCGTTATTCAGGAAATGGTCTTCAACCTTGGCAACCGACTCGAGCGTACGCTCCGCACTGGAACCCGCCGGCGTGTTAAGCATCATCATCAGGAAACCCTGATCTTCATTTGGCAGGAATGAACCCGGCAAACGCAGGAAGATCACTGCCATACCCGCTACTAACAGGGCGTAAAGTGCAACAAAGCGCGCCAGGCGATTCGCCATGAAACGGGTAGCCCCCTGATAGCGGTCGCGGCCTTTGTTAAACGTGCGGTTGAACCAGCCAAAGAAACCGGTTTTTGCCTCGCCTTCCGCATCAGCAGCGCGCAGGAACGTGGCGCACAGCGACGGCGATAGAATAATCGCAACCAACACCGACAACACCATGGCTGAAACAATGGTAATAGAGAACTGACGATAGATAGCACCAGCAGAACCAGCGAAAAACGCCATAGGAATAAATACCGTAGACAGTACCGCAGCAATCCCAACCAGCGCACTGGTGATCTGACTCATGGACTTTTTAGTGGCTTCTTTGGGGCTTAACCCTTCTTCGTGAATGATACGTTCAACGTTTTCCACTACTACAATGGCATCATCTACCAACAGGCCGATTGCCAGTACCAAACCAAACATGGTGAGTACGTTAATGCTAAAGCCGAACGCATAAAGCACGGCGAAGGTGCCTAACAATACTACCGGCACGGCTATGGTAGGAATTAAGGTTGCACGCCAGTTTTGCAGGAACAGCAGCATTACAAGAAACACCAGTACAATCGCTTCAAGCAGGGTTTGTACTACCGATTTAATCGACAACTCAATGAACGGGCCGCTGTCGATGGGATACACCACTTTTACGCCAGCAGGTAGATTGCTTTTCAGTTCTTCCACCCGGGCTTTTACGCGATCAATTGTATCCAGGGCGTTGGCACCCGAAGCCAGTGACAGCGCCATACCCGCAGCAGGGTGGCGTTTATAACGGGAAATAACGCCGTAGCTTTCTGAGCCCAGTTCAACGCGGGCGACGTCACGCAACCGCACCTGTGAACCATCGGCATTCACACGTAGCAAAATACGCTCAAAATCTGCTTCGGTTTGCAGGCGGGATTGCGCTTGAATAGTGGCGTTTATTTCCTGTCCTGAAATAGCAGGCAAGCCGCCTAATTCACCGGCCGAGACATCGGTGTTTTGTACGGCGATGGCACTTTGCACGTCTTGCGGTGTTAAGTTATAGCTGTACAAACGCTGCGGATCTAACCAAATACGCATGGCTTTTTGCGCACCAAAAGCACGCACACTACCTACCCCGTCTACCCGTGAAATTGGGTCGCGAAACTTAGACAGCAGAATGTCGCCCAGCTCGTACTGATCAATACTGTCGTCTTCAGAATAGAAGCCCACAGCCATCATAAAGCTGTTGTTTGACTTGGTAACCGTTACACCCATTTGCTGCACAGCCGACGGCAATTGCGAAACCGCACCCTGCACTTTGTTTTGGGTTTGCACCTGGGCAATGTCTGGATCAGCTTCCGGTTCAAAGGTTAGCGTAATGGTCATACGACCATTGGCACTGCTCGACTGGAAATAGCGCAGGTTATCTATAGCAGTAAGGCGCTGCTCAATAACCTGAGTAACCGCGTTCTCCACCGTTTGTGCTGACGCACCGGGGTACGACGCAGACACGGTTACTGATGGTGGTGCAACCGTAGGGTATTGCTGAATAGGCAAACTGGTAATTGCCATCACCCCAGCCAGCATAGTGATAATAGCAAGTACCCATGCGAAAACCGGGCGATCGATAAAAAATCTAGCCATGAATGGGTCCTGTTATTAAGCGTCTTTCGACAATGGAATAGCCATGACTTTGGCACCGGGACGAAGCTTGTGATAGCCCGCTACAATAATCTGCTCACCTGCGGCCAAGCCGTTGCTTACCTGCCAGTTGCCGTCGAACGCTTGTAGTACGCCTATGCTGCGAAGCTCAGGGTTATCACCGTTCACAACCCACACTGATAAACTGCCGTCTGGTTGACGAATCGTGGCGCGCTGCGGTACTACCAACGCACTGGTGTCAGCTAAATGAATGATGGCACGCACATATAAACCAGGTAACAGGATGTTATCCGGATTGGGGAAGCGGGCGCGAATAGTAACCGAACCTGTAGACTCATTTACGATCACTTCTGAAAACTCAACGGTACCTTCAAGGCCCGCCAAAGACTGGTGTGATCCTGGAATGGTTAACCCCACAGTTAAACTGCCTTTGTCACGCAGTGCCATTTGCAAACCGATGGCTTGCTCGCTGGATACCTGAACGTCAACATACACAGGATCAAGTTGGGTAATGGTGGCCAGTGGATCAGTTTGATTAGCCGTTACCAGCGCGCCTTCGGTGTAGAAAGAACGACTGATGCGGCCACTAATTGGTGCATACACCTTGGTGTAGTCCATATTTACTTCAGCCAGTGCGACCTGCGCTTCAGCTACACTCACCGCAGCCATAGCCTGATCCAGTTGCGCCACAACGTCATCGTACTCCTGGCCACTGATCGCATTAATTTTCATCAGGTCTTTATAGCGAGCAGCCTTTGCTTTCAGTGTTTTTACGTTTGCATTCGCCGAGGTTACATCCGCCTTGGCACTGGCAAGCGCAGCTTTGTACTGTAAGTCGTCTATCTGGTACAGCTGCTGGCCTTTTTCAACCACAGTGCCCTGCTCAAACAGGCGCTTAGTGATCACCCCGGTTACCTGGGGACGCACATGAGACTGGCGAAAGGCACTTACCCGACCAGGTAATTCAAGGCTGGTGGAAACAGTTTGCTGCTCAACAGTGACTACATTCACGGGCACACCTGATGGCGCCCTCTGACCACCGGCAGCTTGTTGACCGGCAGATTCCTGAGAACAACCGGTGATAGCGATAACTGACACGGAAAGTGCAGCGATAACAAGTTTTTTGATCATAAAATTCTTTACTTAGTAAATTCCTGAGGACTGCTGAGACAGGAAAGCTGGACAATTAGGCAACTTAGATATAGTTTAAAATACATTCGTGTATGTATGTTGTCAATCAGACCAAAAAAGTCAAAAATGCGACGAACTAAAGAAGAAGCCGAACAAACCCGTGCTGCTATCCTTGATGCCGCGGTAGATGTCTTTTCAACTCAAGGTGTTACCCGTGCCACACTGGAGCAAATAGCAAAAGCTGCGAATGTGACGCGCGGTGCCGTTTACTGGCATTTCAAAAACAAAACCGACATCTTTATGGCTCTTTACGATGAACTGCATAAGCCGTTCATACAAGAACTGGTAGACGGGTTAGAGAAATCCTACGATGACCCGCTCCACCAGTTGGAGAAGGTGTGTTGCGACCTTACCATCCGGCTCGAAGAAGACCCGCATTTACAGCGCGTGTTGTCGCTGTTTCTACTTAAGTGTGACTATAGTGGAAGCCTGCAGATTTGTCAGGAGAAGTCCCGCATTGCAAAAGAAGAAAAACAGCAGGTCCTTGAAAAATTCTTTGCGAAAGCCCAGGCACAAGGCACCTTGTCAGCCGACTTAGATCCGAAGATTTTAACAACTGCCCTGAACTGCTTTTTCCGCGGAATTGTAGTGGAGTATCTGGAGAATCCTGGCGAGTTTTCACTCATTGAGATGGCACCAAAACTGTTTGGTGTGTTCTTCGGAAAGTGGCGCTAAGTCAATCCAGGTTCGAGCCTGGGATGACGGTATGACCCGTAACAGTAACCCGGGGAGTAGGGATTAAAAAAGCCTGCATAGGCAGGCTTTTCACGGTCTGTGGTCTGTCACTATTCTTCTTTTGGCGCTAAGTTCTCTTTTACCTGACGCGCATCAAAACTGGAACTTGAATCAGGTCGCGTGCCGCGTCCTAACTGAATATCCAGTGCACTCTCTATAACGCTTTTCTCCTGACCACCCACGAAGATACCGGTGGATAGCGTTGACTCCGGATAATAGCGGGTACGGCACGTTACCAAACCACAATCTGTTACTCGGGTATAACGCTTGGAAAACCCAATTTCTGGCTCAACTGAAACCTTCTCGCGGTCCACCATGGTCTCGCGATTTGCAACCACAAACCAATCATAACCTTCGTTCAGCGTCACTTCTGCTGCGCGAAGCATGGCGTAATCCATTGCCTTGGTTTTGTCACTGCCCTTACCTTTAAAATACACGCGGTATTGAGTGTCAGTCAGTTTGGTTTCCGAATAACCGTATCCGCCGTTTTCTGCTGCGCGATAGGCAGGCTGACTGGCGCAAGCGGCCAATGTTAACCCCACAATCAGGGTGGCAAATTTCATTACTGTCTTCATCTTAACCTCCAACGGCAGTTACTGCTGCCAGTTCGTTTGAATCGCGTTCTGTTCCTGCTCCCGATTTAGCGGGGCACCTTGCATTATCTCGTCCAGCACGTTATCCAGTGCAGTCACTGAGGTTGCCGTTTGGTATTCACCGGGTTGCCCTGAAAGCTTATCCAGTGCTACTGCGGCGCGTTGCTGCCAACTACCCTCTTGCTTACATGCAATCATGGCGTCATGGCGCTCAGTACCAGTAATAGTGAATTGTCTGCACAGTGCTCCGTCTTTATTCAGGAACGACAACTGTGGCATTACCGTTTGCGCGCCAGCCTGATATGGCTGCCCACTGGTTTGGCTATCAAGCACTGCCGCGATTTGCTTCCACTCGCGGTTGCCAGAAGACTGGCCATCCATTAGCTGTTGCCAACCCAGTAAACCGACGAGTGCTACACTGGCAGCCATCGCCATACCGCGTAACCAACGCACATTGCTTCGTTGAGCAGCCGTTTTCTGGTTGGTATTCTGTGTCTTGTGCTCAACAAAGCTAACGACGTTGCTCTCTTGTTCGGCATCACATAACGATTCTATGTGAGCCGGTACAGGACTGTTGGTTGCCTGTTCTACGGCAGTTTTAACAACGTGATCCACCATGCTCAAAGCCGCTAACCGGTCGCACAAGGTGTCGTCCTGGGCAATGGCGTCGCGCACCAGCGACATTTGCAGTTCATCCAGTTCGTTGTCTAAAAACGCACTGAGTTGTTCGTCGGTAATCTTCATGCCGTTACCTCGTTGCTTTTATCCAGGTTCAGTATTTGTGCCAGCTTGGTTCTGGCCCTTGCTAATCGGCTCATCACCGTTCCCGATGGCACCGACAGCACCGCAGCGGTATCCTGATAAGACAAGCCTTGTACTGCCACTAGCGAGAGCACTTCCCGCTGCTCATCGGGCAAAGTCGCCATCGCGCTTTCTACCTGCTTTAGCGTGATATCGGCAGTGATTTGTGAAGTCGCATCAATGTCTGTCTGTTGCAGTTCCGGTTTGTGCACTGCGGCCTGACGCAATTTGTTCGCTCTGTACTCATCAATCCATAAATTGCGGCACACTCGATAAGACCAGGCCAGTAATTCAACGTCTTCCGGGATCGGCTTACTCAGTAATTTTTCCACGGTGTTTTGTAATAAGTCGTCGGCGTCAGCCATACTGCCCGTCAGCGAATATGCAAATCGTCTTAGAACAGGCAGCATACTTTTGAGTTGTGCTGATTGTGTTGTTGTCATTGTATTTTCCTACACTGCAAGGAGGTGAAATGCCCCCTCCGGATTGCCTCTTTTATAGGGTTAACGAGGCAGCGTTTATTTTATTCCCTTTAATTGGAATTTTTTTTTATTTATTTCGTTAACTCAACATAGTTACCGGTTATCTGGTCGACGGTGATCGCGTTTCTCATGACGCCATCCCAGCCACACGAATAACGCTACTCGCCGCTATCTACGCATACTGCCGACAATGCAAATGCCAGGATGAACACAAAGCCGGTACCACCCTTTTCACTTTTGTATTAAGGTGTAGTTATGAAGTTTACTTATCCCAATACGTTTATGCGCAAGGTCATTCTTACCGCTGTTGCACTAACGAGTTATACACCTGTTGCAGATGCACAAGTCCTGCCATCGGTAACGCGCACAGTTACTCAACCTATTGAGGACATATCCCGACGGGTGGCTAACGAGCGTATTACAGACCGTATTCAACCACGTGTTGTACCGTCCTTACCTGACTTGCTTCCCGCACTGCAAAGCACATTGACCACCGAATTATCACAGGCCTTATTACCCGTAAAGCAGGCACTTAATGTCGTGAATTCGTTACGGCAAACGGTGATCCGGGAAGAAATTACCCCTCAAGGTGATCTGGCTATTGCCAGAGAGTGGGTGTTGTATGTCTCTGACGCTGACTTATCCTGGCTGGCGCAGTCTTCATTCACAGTGGTTAAGCAACGGTACGTGTCGTTATTGGATACCTGGCTGGTAAGTATAAGCGTGCCTCAAGGATTAAATTCTATTCAAGCGATGAAAGCGTCTCTGCCAGAACATCTGCAAACTCAGTTAGGTAGAAACCACGTCTATCTTACTCAGGCGGGTCCGTCGTCGGACACAATGAATAGCGAACAGAAAAAATTGAGTTCTGTCGCGCAGTTGTGCAATCAACCCTCTCGTATTGGCATGCTGGATTCAGCTATAGAGATACATCATCCGCTGTTAACAAGGTTCAGCATTACGCAGCAAAGCTTGTTAGATGAATCCCTTCCCATAAGTCAGGCCCATGGCACAGCAGTGGCGGGCATTCTGCAGCACCACATTTCATCAGGCAGTCAGGTTTTTAATGCCGCGGTATTTTATTCCAGAACGCAGGTATCTCAGGGCGCCAGTTTGTTTGATTTAATCAGTGGTTTAGACTGGCTATCGAAACAGCAGGTATCGGTTATTAATATGAGTCTTACCGGGCCACAAAACCCGTTGCTGGCGAAAGCCATTACACGGCTATCCAAAAGCGGGATTACGCTGGTCGCGGCGGTAGGTAACGCAGGCCCTGCTGCACCGCCTTTATATCCTGCGGCGTTTCCAGAGGTAATTGGAGTATCGGCAGTGGATGCAAACGGCACGATATACCGCTGGGCAAATCAGGGCGAGCAGGTAGCAGTTTCTGCGCCAGGCGTCAGTGTTATCACGGCTCGAATAAATGGTGAAACAGGCCCAGAAACCGGTACCTCCATGGCGTCTCCTGCCATTGCCGGTTGGCTGGGCCAATGGCTGGCCTGTGAATCTTCAGCAACAAGCGGGCTTGTCGAATTACCCCACCAACTGCACGACTTATTACAGGATAAGGGCGAGCCAGGATGGGATCCTGTGTATGGTGAAGGAGCCTGGCTACCCTAGTTGGATTGCAGTTAAAAACGGGCAGTAAAGCCCACATTGGCCTGATTTTCCTGATAGTCAGCAATTATCAGATTCGACTGATAGTCAGCGTATTTCGCTCCCACATCCAGCGCAACATGCGCGGTAAGTTCATAACTGACGGTTAAGCCCAGAGTATGTTGACGGTCGGTACGCTGAGTCACAGACAAAAATTCTTCCGCTTCGCTATAATTCCTGTACACAAACTGATATTGGGCTTTCAGCGAAGTGGGCGCGCCCCATAATTGAGTCGGATAGGTCCAGCTCACCTGACCCGTATGTCCAATGAAATCAAGCCTGTCGGTATCGGCATCTTCGTATTGATAGGTGTATCCAACGTTAATCATTTCGCCTTCCTTGCCTGGCAAATAAAACCACTGGGTAGACAACTGCCCTCCCTTGGCATTCCGCTCAGGCAATGTATCAAAACGCTTTTGAAGGTAGTCAGCACTTACGTGCATAAAGTTATTTGCGGCAATGCTGTTTTGCCAGCTTACGCCCGATTGTTGGTATTGCATAAAGTCACTCCCCGCTAAAGCGGCTTCAGCCAGGTAGCTGTGCACGCCCCATTTACCCACGCGGGTTTGCCAGCCAGCCCCCACATTTAAAGTGGTAATAGCCAGATTAAAATCTGTCGCATCCTGATAATAAGTGCGCTGATGATTCACACCGACGTTGAATGATAGCGCGTCTGTAGCCTGCCACTCTGCGCTGAATCTACCTTTGAGGTAACCGGCGTAATCGGATTGATTACTGGCGCGATCCAGTTCGTTAACGGTAACGTTAGAATCGTACTGAGCACCTGCTTTCAATTCACCTTTATAGGTAACACTCGCCATTACAGGTACGCTGATTAGAGCAACAGTGGTAATTGGTATTAAATTCTTCATCGGAAAAGTCCTCGACAGCTTCAACATCGAATAACAAATGTAATTGCGCAAAAAAAGGGAGCAGACTGTCTGGCCTCCTCCCTTAATACGAATGACTAGTTACCCAGAATTGAGCTAATGTTTGCCGTTACTGCCTCGCTAACGGTATTTGATACGGCACCTTCTACAGCAGCAGACACGCTGTTGTTAACCGTGCTGTTTACCGTTGCATTAACAGAGTCGCTGACTTGCGATACCGCTGACGTAGATACCGTCTGCGCAACACTTGTTGATACTGCTGAGGCGACCACTTGTTCAATAGAGGCCGTGTCCGCCACCTGCATCACAGTTGCAGTATCAATTGTGTTTTGTAATGCACCTTCAATGGCGCCGCTCACTGCGGATTCTGATCCCTGCAGCGCATTCCCAATTGAACCACCGGTATTCACCAGCGTATCAACACCCGTTACCACCGTAGTGTCAACGCCGGTTGCAATACTACTCTGCAATGATTGCGACAGTGCTTCCACTGGCAGGTTTCCCGCTATTTCAGCGCCTTGCTCAACTGCCGAATCGATAGACGCTGCAGCCTGCTGTTCTGTTTCACCGAACGCATCTTCAGAGTCTTGGGCTGTATCAGCAATGTCAGTGGCGGTTTCATTTGTCTGACCCTCGGACGCTTCAGACATTGGTTCGCTGGCATCACTAGTTGTCTGCACATCTGATTGATTTGATAGCGATAATGACAACGATGAAGGTGTGCTTTGATCGGTGTTAATCGACGCTTGTGAATCAATCGCGGAAGTCTGGTTGACGGCAACGTTTGTTTCGAAAGACTGCGCCATTGCAACGCCGTGTGTCAGGCCCATTGCTAAAACCAGTGAAGTAAAAGTGAACGTTTTCATAATCATCTCCTGTTATGTCACATTGACATTGAGTTAACGGAGACGCGTTACGTTTTATTCCAATAAAAGTGAAAACATTTGCAGATTGTGATCAAAAAGCCACAGCAGTAGACTGGTATCACTTCGCCAGTAAAGGAATTCAGCCACATGCCAACAAATCAGTTTGCCGACAGCCTGCATGATGTATTCAGCGGCTTGGGGCCGATACATTTAAAGAGGATGTTTGGCGGCTATGGTGTGTTTTATCAGGGGAAGATGTTTGCATTGGTAGTCAGCGATCAGCTTTATATCAAGGCTGATACACACATGCAGCAAGCACTCACTGAGCGTGGGTATTCACCGTTTACCTATGTTAGACAAGGCAAAACAATAGCATTGAGTTATATGGAAGCGCCGGAAGAGATATTTGAAGATCCCGATGAAGCCACTGAATGGGCTCGTCGGGCTAATGCAGCCGCACTAGCCAGTTGAGTTAAATGGATGCTGAGAAAAACGCCTCTACATCGGCTCGTTCACAACGATAACCATGTTCTGTTACCCAATCCATCGCCTCTTCAAGGGATTCAAAAAATGCCATGGTAGCCGGCAAGTCTTTATATATCCGTGACATTTGCATTTTTGCCGTTGTTTTTACCTCGGATTTGCACATCACTACAGCAACATGCCGAAGTCCGGTCTGAATGGCTCTGGCAATGCGCACCTGCAAATCGCGCTCGGCTTCGGGCACCAGCAAACTCTCGCCCTGCAACATGATAATGTCAGCCCATTTGGTGGCTTTAGCAGAATAAACACTCTCGCCGTAGCGCAAGCCAAACTGCACAATGCACTCCAGATTCCAGGGACCCACCGCATTGGTAAGCACCAGATCCTGAATCATCTTAAGGCTAAATTCACCATGCTGTTTATTAAAATACTTCGCCACATCTGGCCCTCACTACACCTACTTGTTTAAGTGTAACAAAGATTCGGCCAGAGAAAGTATTATTAAGGGTTTTTGGGTATAAACAAGCGGGGGCGTACCCCCGCATTTTTGGTTACCACATGTTAAGCTGCAATGATGTGAGATAACGCTGCAAACGAAGGCTGGGATTGAATATCCAATGGAACACGCAAAATTCGGGCAATATCACTAACACTGATCACACCGCGAATTTCATGCTTCTTCTTGTCGATCACCAGGCAATGCATTCTGCCGTTATCCTGCAGGGTATCTACCACATCCTTTACTGTCGCCACTTTCAGCTCATGATAATCAAAAGCCTGCAACGCAGATTTTGGTTGCATCATATCAACAACCAGTAGTTCTGAGCGCGGCAACCCCAGTTGCACTACGCGTTGGAGAATTTTCTGTTCGGTAATATCCGCCAGCGTAACAATACCCACAAATTGCTCGTGTCTGTCTAAAACCAGTTTCATTTTTACGTGTGATTGACGCATCAGGCGCTCAAGTTCAATGGCGCGTACGTTGCCATCGATCACCAGCGGCTGCTGTTCATGAAAGTCGGTAAAAATGCTCAGTGCAGAAGACGATAATTTAATGTGTTCGTAAGCTTCAGGGTGAGCAAGAGTGTCAATAGCTTCAGTTTGGCAAAGTGTTAAATGATGCATGAGTTAATCCTCGAAAAATTCAAAAAAGTTGGCGTTATACGCCGCATTGTCGATTGATTAACTTAAAACTGGAGGGGCCCTTATTGCATAACCGGCAGGTAGTTGTGCTAGCTGTAATCCAATGTCTTTGGCAAAAATTGCCAACGCGTACAGATGCACCTGAGAACGCAAGCGTTGAACCACAACATCAGGGCTATCGCCTTGCTGCTCAGATTCAATGCCTTCTTCTACTTCAACGCTAACGGCTTCGAGCAGCACTTCATTAACGCTGCTCCATTGACCATAAATACCCGATGGCGCACCCACACTCATACCCGGCATACCCGCCAGGGCAGTCAGTGTTAGTATGAGTAAAAACGCTTTCATCGAAGAGTACTATTAATGGTAGTTGTATAGCTTAGAGCTAAGATGCGCCTAATCAGTTCCCAAATATACTGCCTTGACGACCAACTGCATAAAAAATTCGCCAGATTGCATTCAACTGAATCTAGCCTGGTGACTTGGCCTATTTTTCAATACAAAAATGCAACCAAAATGCACATTTCGTCCGTTTTTTTAGAATCTTTTACTCGAATTATTGTACTGTTTAAGCTGCAAAGAGTCGGATATTCTGCTTTCATAGCAATGATGTGATAACCCAATTTACGTTGTTTTGTTAAGGATTTTAAAGTGACTACTCCAAAAAACTGGCCATTCTGGCTGATCGCAGTTCACTGGTTAACTGCACTGGTTGTAGCCGGTATGTTTGGCGTAGGGATATGGATGGTAGATTTAACCTACTACAGCGAATGGTACCGCACCGCACCCCATTGGCATAAAAGTGTAGGTATATTACTCGCAGCCGTTACCCTTGCCCGACTGTTCATGCGCTTACGCACTCGGCGTCCCGCCAGGCACGGTAACAAACTGGAACAATGGCTTTCCAGTGTGGGGCATCTGGCGATTTACGCACTGTTGCTGGTGATTTTTGTAAGCGGTTATCTGATCTCAACAGCAGATGGCAGAAGTATTGACGTATTTAATTGGTTCAGCGTACCCGGTGCAGGCGAGTTATTCTCCGACCAGTCTGATATTGCTGGCGAAGTGCACGAATACGCAGCGTTCGGGTTAATCGGTCTGGTTGTGATACACGCCCTTGCGGCGTTCAAACATCATTTTATTAGTCGCGATGCGACTCTGTCGCAAATGACAGGCCGTCATCGGTAAACCACACGTTATTTAATTTACAGGAGAGTGAAATGAAAAAATTAGTTATTGGTGCGTTATTAGGATTCTCGTCACTGGCTGCCAATGCCGCAGACTATGTGGTTGATACCAACGGTGCCCATGCCTCTGTTAACTTTAAAATCCAGCACTTGGGTTATTCATGGTTAACCGGGCGCTTTAATGATTTCAGCGGCAAGTTCAGCTACGACGCAGCTAATCCAACAGCAGCAAAAATTGAAGTTACCATTAAAACAGACAGTATCGATTCAAACCACGCTGAGCGCGACAAGCACTTGCGCGGCAGCGATTTTCTGTCGGTAAGCAAATACCCGGAAGCTAAGTTTGTGAGCACTAAAATTGAAGATTTAGGCAATGGCAAACTGAAAGTTCACGGTGACTTTACCTTACATGGCAAAACCAACGCCATTGTAATTGATGCGCAAAAAATTGGTGAAGGTTCAGATCCATGGGGTGGCTACCGTGCTGGCTTCGCGGGCACAACTACCATTGCCATGAAAGACTATGGCATCGACTACAACCTTGGCCCGGCATCTACCCATGTAGAGCTGTCTTTACACGTTGAAGGCATTAAGCAGTAATTCTAACGCGCGTTTTCAATAACACGCTCAAGCCGGATGTTCGCATCCGGCTTTTTTATTACTTAGCGGATCCCGTTCAACTCGGTCATGTGCAGCAACTCGTCGCCTGGCCCCCACACATAGAATACCTTTCCCCAGGATTCTTGTTGAATCTCAGATATTTTGGTTTTGTGCTCACTGTTATTACAGCGCTGAAACGCGTCTTCTATGTTGTCTACGCAAATTTGTAGCATAAAGTTGTTGGCCAGTTCTGGCTGGTAAAAGCGTTGCAAAAAGAACGTACACTCGCCGTTTTCGCACAACGCCAGGTCGTCGGTAACATATTCCACCGAGAAACCGAGATCGCGGTAAAACGCTTTTGATATATCGTAGTCTTTGCTGGGGACAAAGGCTTTAATATCCAGAACAACCATACTTGCTCCTTACTATGGGATCACCACCTGACTGTGGTGACCTTCAGTGGCATTAATGAAAGGCCGGTTTAACCCTAGTACTTTGGTATCGGCTTGTCATTATTTGCCCAAATTGAGAATTAATAAAGTGAAATATACTTGCTAATTAATTGTTACAAAGCCGCTGCCAACACCCTGCTTTCGAGCGAAATAATCCAGTAAAAAGCCGCTGAAAGTCAGGGTAGTTCAACAGCCAAATTGTTAATAAACTTACAATAATTTAACGCAGATAAAATCCACTTCCAGGGTTCAATTTTCGCTCGATTCGCGTACACTGTAGCCGAGTAGTAATACTTCCCTGGATCAGCAGACAGGGCATAACTGAGCTGGCATACCTGAACTGTTAAAGGAGAACCGTTATGCCTGCTACTCAGCGCATTTTTATTAAGAACCCTCTTTGTATTTTCACACCAGATACCGCACAGGCCCCTACAGGTCTGGTGATTGCCAATGGCATCATTGAATCATTGCTGTTTAACAATGACACGCCAAACACCGCTTGCGACCAGGTATTTGACGCTACCGGACTGGTTATCCTTCCTGGTCTAATCAATACCCATCATCATTTTTATCAAACACTTACGCGGGCCTGGGCACCGGTGGTGAATCAGCCATTATTCCCCTGGCTCAAAACCCTTTATCCGGTATGGGCCCGACTCACACCCGACGCACTGCATTTAGCCAGCCAGGTAGCCATGGCGGAACTGTTACTATCGGGATGTACCACCGCAGCCGACCATCACTACCTGTTCCCTGAGGGCCTCAATGATGCCATTGATATTCAGGTAGATGTGGTAAAACAATTGGGTATGCGGGCCATGCTGACTCGCGGTTCAATGAGCCTCGGTGAGGCCGATGGCGGCCTGCCGCCACAGCATACGGTTCAATCCGGCGAAGCCATTTTGAAAGACAGCGAGCGCCTGATTAAGCAATACCACGAACGCGGCCCGAATGCGCAAGTTCAGATAGCATTAGCCCCGTGTTCACCCTTCTCCGTCACACGGGAAATCATGCAGCAAAGCGCAGACATGGCCAAAGCCGAAGACGTGCGTCTGCACACGCATCTTGCTGAAACCCTCGACGAAGAAGCATTTTGTCTGAAGATGTTTGGCATGCGCACGGTAGATTATCTGGAAAGCGTAGGCTGGCTGAGTAACCGCACCTGGCTGGCTCACGGCATTCATTTTAACCCGGATGAAATTCGCCGCTTAGGTGAAGCAGGTACCGGAATTTGTCATTGCCCGGTGTCAAATATGCGTTTAGCTTCAGGCATTTGCCCCACGCTGGATCTCATTGACGCCGGTGCACCCATTGGCCTGGGGGTAGATGGGTCAGCGTCTAACGATGCCTCAAACCTCATGTACGAAGCGCGTCAGGCGTTATATTTACAGCGTTTAAAATATGGTGCTCAAGCCATTACCCCTGAAAAAGTGCTGGGTTGGGCAACGGCAGGCTCAGCCACCTTACTTGGCCGAAGCGATATAGGCCGCATTGCAGAAGGTATGGCAGCCGATTTAGCCTGTTTCAGACTGGACGAATTGCGCTTTAGTGGGGCACATGATCCTATTGCTGCATTGTTGCTATGCGGTGCAGAGCGCGCTGAACACGTTATGGTAAACGGCGTTTGGCGGGTAACGGATGGTTGTATAAACGGATTGGATTTACCCGATCTGATAGCACGGCACAAAGCCGCGGCCAGCGCACTGATAGCAGGCTAGCAAGACAGCCCGGCTCGAGCCGGGCTTGTGGAGTTTAGTGAAGCTTTAAACGCGGGCTCACCAGATTACTTACCTTGCGGGTTAGCAGAATCAGTGCGCCTTTCAGCCATCCATGCACGGCAAATAAATGCATGTTATACAAAGAAATATAAACCATTTTAGCAAGCCGCCCTTCAATAAACATACTGCTGTTCGACAGCTTGCCCATCAGGCTTCCCACGGTGGAATATTTGCTCAAATGCACCAACGAGCCGTAATCGGTGTACGTGTATTTTTGCAGCGGCTTATGCATAAACAGATTCACCAGATTTTTGGCTACCAGGCTTGCCATTTGATGAGCCGACTGGGCGCGTGGCGGTACCCATTTGCCGTTTTCCTGCAGGAATCCACAGCAATCGCCAATCGCAAAAATCTTGTTGTCAACCGTACTTTGCAGTGCCGGTGTCACCAGAATCTGATTGGCCTTATTCAGTTCAAATAGTTTCAAATCGGCAATAAAATCAGGCACTTTCACACCTGCCGACCAAACCATTAAATCCGCCTCAATGAGCTTGTCTTCAGCAGTGATAAACCCGGCTTTTTCCACCCGGGCAACCCGCGTGCCTTCCAGCACATCAATCCCGAGTTTGGTGAGCGCTTTGCGCGCCGATGCTGCGATCCGCTCTGGTAAGGCAGGCAAAATGCGGGGGCCAGCTTCCAAAATAGACACTTTCAATCGTTCCGCAGACATCTCCGGCATACCATAGGCACGAGCCAGATTTGCCACATGGTGCAGTTGTGCAGCCAACTCTGTACCAGTAGCGCCAGCACCGACTATGGCAACGTGAATTCGGTCTTTATTGGTGCCTTCCTGATTGATCTTAAGCAACTGATTTAACAGGGCGCGATGGAAGCGCTCGGCTTGATTCAATGAATCCAGGCAATAGCAATGCTCGTCTACACCCAGGGTGCCAAAATCATTGGTTACACTGCCAAACGCCAGCACCAGATAGTCGTATTCAACGGTTCGCTCAGGCAGTATTTCCTCGCCATCGTCGTCGTATAACGGATCCAGATAGATACTTTGGTTTTTCTGATCAATAAAGCTCATGTTACCCAGCTGAAACTGGTAATGGTGCTGGGCTGCGTGCATGCGGTAGTCCACGCCGTCGGACGCTTTATTGATGATACCGGCCGCCACTTCGTGCAGCAGAGGCTTCCACACGTGGGTGCGACTGCGATCCACCAGGATAACTTCTGCCAGCTTTTTCTTGCCGAGGGTTTTACTTAAACGGGTAACGAGCTCAAGACCGCCCGCACCGCCGCCAACCACAACGATTTTTTTCATAACAGACCTATTAATAAATGTGAATTGGTCTGCACAGACGTTCTGCACAGCTCAATCGACACTCATAAATCAGCAAGATTCGGTGGCGATGAAACCATAATATGTTAACAAACTCGGTAAATACCAGAGGCCATCACATGACATTTTGGGTGCTCAGAATAGCACTTTTCAGTCAGGTAAAAACCCACCTCTTTATCCAGCACTTTAGTAGTACACCTTTAGACCAGCATTCATTGACGACTAAAGTGTGACGCAAAAGGCTCCTTTGTGGAGTACTCAATTTACCCCGCCTAAACAATACTCATTCCAAAGAGTGGCGGCAATGAATCGCTACCGTTTGATGAGAGTGGCAGTGGGATCGAAATAAGTGTTACTCCGCGCAAAATCTAAAAAATATAACGAGGGTTACACATGAAAAATATGAAATTTGCGTATAAACCACTATCCATTGCCTGTCTTACTCTTGCAGCGGCTTCAGCGAATGGTGCAGTGACCATTTATGACGATGCAGAGGTAGCAACCGTGTCAGTAGACGCGTCTTTTAACACATTTTACGTTAATTCTTCGATTGATGGCGGCCCGAATGGCGACCGCGAACAATCACGCGTAAAAATGGGCTTTTTGCCAAACTGGCTGGGTATGAGCTTCAGCAAACAGGTTGGCGACGTAAAAGTAGGCGGTCGTTCTTCGTTTTGGGTAACCATTAACGACAGCAACAGCGGTGTAACCAGCACAGGTATCGACGTGCGTCAGTTCTACGCAACTATCGATGCTGACTGGGGTCAGGTGTTACTTGGCAAAGACTTTACACTGTTCAATCGCAGCAACATCTTTCTTGACGAAATTCTGCTTGGTTACGGCAACGTGAATGACACCCTGGGACTGGTTGATGGTCAGGGCGTGTCGTTCGGTAACATCGGATCGGGTTACACCTACCCCTTCCCGGCATCCCAGATTCGTTATACCTCTCCAACTTTCGCCGGCGGTCTGAAAGTCGCAGTAGCGATGATCGATCCATCACCGGTAAACGGTGCCGCCGATCGCGAAGAGTCTGTTCCACGCATTGAAGGCGAAGTGACTTACAGCAGAGAGTTTGACGGTGGTTCTGTTACCGCATGGGCAGGTTTCCTGAATCAGTCTTCAGAATCGTCTATGGGCGATGTTGACTCCACTGGTACCTCTTACGGCGTAAAAGTGGGCTTCGGCGGCTTCTCATTGCATGCATCAGGCTACAGCGGCGAAGGCATTGGCATTTTACTTGGCCCAACAGAAGCAGCGTTAGGCCTGGCTCAGGTCACCATGTACGACACCGATTACAACGAGCTGGACAGCCAGGGTTACCTGTTACAAGCCTCCTACAAGCTGGACGCTAACCGCTTTGTACTGTCGTACGGCGAAAACGAAATTGAAAACACTGACTACATTGGTCACGAAGGCATGCAAGCCGCGTGGTTCCACTCGTACAACAGCAACGTGACGTTTGCGGTTGAGTACTCAACCAGTGAATTCAGCGGCATTTTGGGTGAAGAAAAAGCAGACACCCTGGCAGTAGGTGCCATTGTTAACTTTTAAAGCTGTTTGATTGCCAGAAAACAGCTTTGCATTACGGCCGTCGATGCCGTTGCAGGAGGTAAAACGCCTCCTGCGCAATCGACAAACTGGCAACGCTTTTATAATTGATTACCGGAGTAAGCAACATGATCTATGCAGCACCTGGAACAGAGAACTCTGTCGTTACATTTAAACCACGTTATGGCAATTACATTGGCGGTGACTGGGTAGCACCTGTTAAAGGCCAATATTTCAGCAACGTATCACCTGTTAACAACGAAGTATTTTGTGAAATTCCTCGTTCTACAGCAGAAGACATTGAGCTGGCGCTGGACGCCGCTCACAAAGCCAAAGCAGCCTGGGGCAAGACTTCCGTAGCAGCACGCTCGAACATCCTGCTGAAAATCGCCGATCGCATCGAAGCAAACCTCGAAAAGCTGGCAGTAGCCGAAACCTGGGATAACGGCAAAGCAGTGCGTGAAACCCTGAATGCCGACATTCCGCTGGCAGCCGATCACTTCCGCTACTTCGCGGGCTGTGTGCGTGCACAAGAAGGTTCAATCGGCGAAATTGATGAAAACACCATCGCGTATCACTTCCATGAGCCGCTGGGTGTAGTGGGTCAAATCATTCCATGGAACTTCCCACTGCTAATGGCAGCATGGAAACTGGCACCCGCTCTGGCAGCCGGTAACTGTGTTGTATTAAAGCCAGCTGAACAAACACCAGCGTCTATTCTGGTATTAATGGAAATCATTGGCGACCTGCTGCCACCGGGCGTACTGAACGTAGTAAACGGTTACGGTAAAGAAGCGGGTCAGGCACTGGCTACCAGCAAGCGCATTGCGAAAATTGCGTTCACAGGCTCAACACCTGTAGGTTCACACATTCTGAAGTGTGCTGCAGAGAATATCATTCCTTCAACTGTAGAACTGGGTGGTAAGTCTCCTAACATTTACTTCAGCGACGTAATGAAGCACGAAGACGAGTTCCTGAGCAAGTGTGTTGAAGGTACCGTATTAGCCTTCTTCAACCAGGGTGAAGTATGTACGTGTCCGTCACGCGCTCTGATCCAGGAAGATATGTACGACGACTTTATTTCTCTGGTTATTGCCCGTACTCAGCAAATCAAACGCGGCAACCCACTGGATACCGACACTCAGGTTGGTGCGCAGGCATCTGCTGAGCAGTACGACAAGATCCTGGGCTACCTGGAAATTGGTAAGAAAGAAGGTGCAGAAGTATTAATCGGCGGTGGTCCTGCTCACGTAGAAGGCTTCAGCAACGGCTTCTATGTACAACCAACACTGCTGAAAGGCACGAACGACATGCGCGTATTCCAGGAAGAAATCTTCGGCCCGGTTGTAGGTGTAACCACCTTTAAAACCGAAGCAGAAGCGCTGGCCATCGCCAACAACACCGAGTTCGGTTTAGGTGCGGGTGTATGGACACGTGATACTAACCTTGCCTACCGTATGGGTCGCGGCATTGAAGCGGGTCGTGTGTGGATGAACTGCTACCACGCTTACCCGGCTCACGCGGCATTCGGTGGATATAAGAAATCAGGGGTGGGCCGTGAGACCCACAAGATGATGCTAGACCACTATCAGCAAACCAAAAACCTGCTGACAAGCTACGACATCAACCCTCTGGGCTTTTTCTAAAAGCGTTGCCATTACTGGCGTAAGTAACGATCTCCGCGTTCGCGCGGAGGTCTTTTCCTGCGTTAGCGAATCACCTGCAGATTCATGCTTACTTTGAGGTTAGAAGTGAACGTATGAGAATCACTGTTCTTATCTCTTATTTGCTACTTTCTATACTGCTCCCTGCAGCACGGGCTGCTGATACACTGCCAGTATTGCGCGTAGGCGTACTCACTTACGGCACCCTTAACTGGGAACTCGACATTGCCAGACAAGACAACCCCGAAGAGGTGGGTTACCAGCTTGAGCTGGTGACATTAGGTTCACCGCAAGCCTTAACCATTGCCCTGCAAGGCGATGCGGTAGACATGATTGTAGGAGACTGGCTCTGGGCCGCCCAGCAACACATTAATCAACGAGAATTTTATTTTTATCCTTACTCAACTGCCGCGGGTACGCTGGTAACAGCTTCCACACTGAGCAACCAGTCCGTTAGGGCTCTGGCTGGCAAAACCCTTGGTGTAGCTGGCGGCAAAGCCAATAAAAACTGGGTCTTGTACCGCGCTTTTGCGTTGAAGCAATATCAGTTTGATATAGCCACCCAAACCCAGGTGAAGTTTGCAGCGCCCCCCATGCTCAATCAGCTTGTACAGCGCGGCGACATCGACGCAGTGCTTACGTTTTGGCACTACGCTGCCATGCTCGATAGCACTGCATTTACATCGCTGGTTACCATGCAAGAAGTACTTAGTAGCTTTGGTATACACAACGACATCCCGGTACTGGGTTGGCTGTTTAAGCGGGAGTGGGGAGATCAGCACAGTAGCCTGGTGAACGCCTTTTTAAGCCGTTCGTACGCGATACGACAAACGCTGAATGATCAGGATGATGCATGGAAGAACATCAGTTCTTTTACCGAAAAATACCCTGCAGCGGCGCATAATGCGTTAATAAAGGCCTATCGGGAAGGCATACCTACCCAATGGGGGCCAGCAACCTGGCAGGATATGCAAACACTCTTTTCAGTCATTAAACAATATGACGATGAACAGGCACTCACCGGGCAATTGCACAGCATTCCCACATCGATATTCTGGCAAAACAACGTGTTAGAAACACATGAATAATGCAACCCAATCCTATGCTGCCTTTATTCGCGCCTGTTCACTCGTAGGGCTGGTGTTAATTTGGCAACTGGTGGTTGTAGCAATTGAACCCGACCTGCTGCCATCCCCCCTTACGGTACTCCAAAGCTTATGGACACACATCGAATCGGGTGATCTGCCGCACCATTTAGCCGTTACCCTGAAGCGCATCGCCATCAGTTTTGCTATTGCCATGTTATTAGGCAGTGCACTGGGCATGCTGATGGGACGATATAAACACCTCGATTTATGGTTAGACAGCATAGTAACGCTGGCACTGAATATTCCGGCACTGGTAACCATCATTCTTTGTTTTATTTGGTTTGGGTTAAACGAAGTCGCCGCCCTTACCGCCGTGGTACTCAATAAAACACCGAACATTGCCATCACCTTGCGGGAAGGTGCACGCGCTATCGACACCCGGTTATTGGCTGTTGGAACAGCCTACCGTGTATCCAGGTTACACACGCTCACCCGCATTTATTTACCACAATTGTACCCGTATTTTTTAGCAGCAGCGCGCAGCGGTCTGGCACTGGTGTGGAAGATTGTTCTGGTTGTGGAGTTGCTCGGATGCAGCAGCGGAGTCGGATTTCAGCTATCGCTGTTTTTCCAGTTTTTCGACATTACCAGTGTACTGGCCTATACGTTGGCATTTGCCTGTATTATTTTCGCAATAGAAGCAGCCATCCTGCGTCCCTGGGAGCGGAGGGTATTGCAATGGCGTTAGTTTACAAGGCATGCATCGACAAAAAATACTATTTAAATTCTGAGCATTCTAATGAACACCAAACGCCGGTGATCAGCGACTTTTCACTCACGATTGGACCTGGTGAATTTGTAGCGCTGACCGGCCCGTCCGGAGCAGGAAAAAGTACGTTACTTAATATTATGGCAGGACTCGATACAGACCATACGGGTTCAATCTGCTATGGCAACAACACCCACACTGCGCGAGTAGCGCTGATGTTTCAGGAGCACCGCCTGATGCCTTGGTTAACACTGCAAGATAACATTGCGTTGGTAGTGGAAGGCAAGCAAGCGGACCGTATTGAACGCGCCAGATACTGGTTAAACGAAGTGGGGCTGTCGGCCTATCAGCGCTATTATCCGAATGCCCTTTCCGGCGGCATGCTCAAGCGGGTCGCATTAGCGCGGGCATTTGCCTTTGAGCCCGACGTACTCTTACTCGACGAGCCATTCTCGTCCCTGGATATCCATACGGCAGCAGAAATAAAAGAACGTTTATTATTGTTATGGGAAAAGCAGTCCATTTCGGTGTTATTGGTTACTCATGATATCAACGAAGCAGTATCGCTAGCGGACAGAGTTGTGACTGTGAGTGATTCTCCCATGCGGGTTTTGCACAGCATCAGCATTTCTCAAAACCGGCCTCGCCAGCTGAATCACCCTGATATGTCGGCCATCGCAACGCAAGTGAGCACGTGGATATACGATCAGTCAAAACAAATGCCACCAAACCGGCAATCGGTGGGGTAAAAGCAACGTGCTGAACTTGTTAATCAATTGTGAAGCAGATAAAATCAAGCCTTGTCAGGGAGTTTTTATGCTGTCTCAATCTATTCAACACGCTGTTTCCGAAAAGTACGCCCCCGCAGTGGCCAGGGCAGGCTCTGAAAGCCTCGATCCAATGATTGCGGCAAAAGAAATCTATGCAGCGTTGTCGGGATGTGAAGCAACCTGTGTTGTATTTTATTGCTGTACACGATATCCCCTTGAGCAGCTATCCAAAGAACTCAATCGTTATTTTGGCAACATCACCGTGATTGGCTGCACATCCGCCGGTGAAATTACGCCCCTGGGCTGCCGTAAACACTCCATCAGCGCCTTTGCACTCAGCAAGCAACATTTTGCGGTAGAAACCGCACTCATTGAAAACCTGGCCGCGTTTTCCAATGCGGATGCCGATAAACTGGTGAGCGGTATGCTTGAGCAACTCAAAGGTAAGGCCGTGTCTGAAGGTCCCATTGAGCAGCATTGTTTTGGGCTTACCTTGCTGGATGGCTTATCGATCCGCGAAGAACTGGTAATTAACGCCCTTAATCTGAGTATGCAGGATATCCCACTGGTAGGCGGCTCGGCAGGTGACGACCAACACTTTGTGGATACCCAGATATTTTATAACGGCCGTTTTTACAGCCATGCTGCCGTCTTCATGCTGGTTAACACTAATTGTCAGTTTGATGTGTTCAGTTATCACCACCTCGCACCGGAAGAAGATAAGCTGGTAGTAACACAAACAGCGCCGGGTCAGCGCATTGTTGAGGAATTCAACGCGGAACCGGCGGCATTGGAATATTGCAGAATCAATGGACTCAAACTGGAAGAACTCACTTCCGAAGTGTTTGCCATGAATCCGCTGGCGGTACAACTTGGCGATCAGCTGTACATCCGCAGCATCCAGCAAGTTAACGATGATCTGAGCCTCACCTTTTTCTGTGCCATCGATGCCGGTATTGTACTTACCAGAATGCAATCGAGTGGCCTGCATGCACATACCGCCATGGTGCTGAAGGAGCTGCAACAGCGCCTTGGTAACATCGATTTATTGATTGGTTTCGACTGTATTCACAGACGTGCTGAAATCGACAAGTTGGATTTGTGTGAGTCGATGTCGTCACTTTATCGCGATCACCACATGATTGGATTTAATACCTACGGCGAGCAAATTAACGGCTTACACCTGAATCACACCTTTACCGGTGTAGCCATTGGAGCACCGCTGCGGAGCGCGTCTTGAGCAAACTTGTCAATGCCGATGTAACTTCTACACCGCCGCCTATAGAAGCCGAAAACCCCTCTGATGAGCTGGAGCGCCTTCGATACGAGAACGAAAAGCTCAAAAAAATCAATAAAGTACTCATGCGTCGTGTCGAAATGGGTTGGGGTAATCACTCCGACGCATACCAGTCTTTTGAAGACGCAGCCATGCTGGCAGACAAGGTAAAAGAACGCACCTACCGCTTACAGCAAACCCTGCATCGGCTGGAAGAATCCAATAAAGAATTGGAACAAGCCAGATACGAAACAGAAAAAAGCCAAATCCAGGCAGAACAAGACCGGCAACGCCTGCGCGATGCCATTGAAAGCATTTCTGACGCCTTCGCCCTGTTCGACGCAGATCGCAAAATGGTAATGGTAAACAGTCGGTGCGCCGACTTCTGGCGCCAGCACAACATTCATTTTGAACTGGGGATCACCACTTTTCAGGAAATTACCGCCGCGTCGCTGGTAGTGGTAGACAAAGACGCAAAGGCACAAAAGAAAGTCAGTGTGCATCACGAGCCCATTACGCAAACCATTTTTAAACTGCGCGATGGCACCTGGATTCAAATGCAGGAGCGCCTTACCCACGACGGTGGTTTGGTCGTGGTGTATACCGACATCACGTCAATCAAACTGGCTGAAGAACTGCGTTACGAAACCGCCATGACCGAACAGGCTGAACTACTGAAAGCCACCTTGGAAAACATGTCACAGGGCGTAGTTCTGATCAACGCTAACGGCGAACTGGAAACCTGGAACCAGCAGTTTTTAACGTTTATTGGTCTGCCCGACTCAAAGGTTACGCGGGGTGAAGACTTTGCCGCGCTCATGTCGCAAACACCCGCGGCGCAAACCCTGTATCGGGCCCTCACGTTAGATCAGGCGCACGACACCCCCTTTGTGGAAGTAGAAACTGTCCTGGCAGATGACCTGGTATTACTCAACCGACGAAGCCTTATTTCGTCTGGCGGCATGTTGTTTACGTTTGCCGATATCACTGAGCGCAGCCGCAGCCAGCAAGCATTGAAAGAAAGTGAACAGCGCATTCGCCTTATAACCGATGCCATGCCAGCGCTCATCTCCTACGTTAACAAAGATCACTGCTATGAGTTCGTAAACCGCGAATTTGAAAAGTGGTTTAACCGGTCGCGCAAAGACATTATTAATCATCACCTGAGTGACGTACTCGGTGAAAAAGAATACAACACACTGTCGATACACATTGCCCGCGCTATGCTTGGTCAGGCTGTTAACTTTGAAATTGAACACAGCCGGGATCCCGACAACGTGCGGATCTCGAATAAAACCTATATCCCCCACTTCGATGAACAGCGCAATGTAATTGGCTTTTTCGCCCTGGAGCAGGATGTAACCGAACAGCGACGCACCGCACGCGCGCTGAAACACGCCTACGACTACATGGAGCAGCGGGTTAACCAGCGTACCAAGAAGATTTCCGAAATAAACCTGCAGTTGCGCAACGAAATTGAAGACCGTCAGTTGGCCGAAGTAAAATTACTGGAAGCTAAACGCGAAGCAGACAAAGCGAACGAATCCAAATCGCGCTTCCTTGCAGCCACCAGCCACGACTTACTCCAGCCAATGAATTCAGCCAGGTTGTTTGCCGATGCGTTAAACGATTTATCGCTGAGCGACGAAGCCCAGAAGCTCATGACATCGCTAAGCTATTCGCTGGAAAATCTGGAGTCGCTGATAAGCGCCCTGGTAGATATTTCCAAGCTGGAAGCGGGCTTGATTGAGCCCGTGCTGGACGATTTTGAAATCGACGATCTCATTAGCAACATGGCAGCGGAATTTGCGCCACAGGCAAAATCCAAAGGGTTGAAGTTTAAAGTAAAAACCACTCAAAAACTGGTGCATTCCGACAACTACCTATTGGCCCGTATCCTGCGTAATTTGTTGAGCAATGCGCTGCGTTACACCAATGAAGGCGGTATATTGCTGGGTGTTCGTCGGCGCAAACAGGGCGTGCAAATTCAGGTTATCGATACCGGTATTGGCATTCCTCAAGACAAACTTTCTGAGATTTTCCGCGAATTTAACCGCCTGGATGCCAAAAAACGCCGTCACGACAAAGGGCTTGGGCTCGGTCTGGCAATCGTTGAGCGGCTAGCCAGTGTGATGGGCCTGGCGATTTCGGTGCGTTCTGTGGAAGGCAGAGGCTCAAGTTTTAGTCTTACCCTTCCCTATGCCGATACTACCAATCAGCCAGCCAAACCGACACCCGCGCCATTGATTGACCGCTTTAACGACAAGCTTGAAGGGGCGCGTATCCTGTTAATCGATAATGATGAAGAGATCTGCAAAGGCATGGAAACCGTGCTGGGCAGCTGGCATTGTAATGTCACCTCGGTGCAGACACTGGAAGAACTCAACGATCCGGAGTTTTTGGCGGAGCTGGATCCGCAACTGATTATTGCCGACTACCATCTGGACGACGGCGATACCGGTTTTGACGCACTGGCGATTACCCGCGAACATTTACAACCGCATCCACCAGTGATCATGATCACCGCCAATTACACCAATGAACTACGCCAACAGGTACGCGAGCAGGGTTATTCGCTGCTGAATAAACCCGTTAAGCCTCACAAAATGAAACTGGCGCTGTCTAACCTGTTATCCAATCAGTAAAGCAGCCACAATAATTAGTGCTTCCAGTACCACATAAGGGTACATCACGGTAGGTCGCAATGATTGCTTCACATATTCAGCGATCAGCGCGCCACCTGAATTAGCCTGAGCTAAATATGCCGAATTAAACTGGCAATCGGTGGTAGTACCCAACGCGCGGATCTCCGCTTCAATAGCCAGCAAACGCTGCTCAAAACGCCCCTGAAAGGTTTTCCAAATACCATCCTGAAGCCATAACACGCCAATTAACGCCATTGCAATCAAGGTGGGCAACTGCGTAAGCAGGGCAATTGCAGTAAGCAACACGGCCGTCAGTTTTATCATCAGACTGTATTTTTCGTAACTGTCGAACTGATTCTGCAGTGTTTGCCACTCCAGTGACAACTTCTCTTGTGTCATAGGGTTATGTCCTTATCACAATGTGCAAAGTGAACGCATTATAGGCTAGCCACTGCCTAACCGACTACGCCGTATTTTTTATACCACTGGCTTGCTTGTTCACGTAATGGCGATAAACCAGAGCAAGTACAATACACACGCCGGCTGGCACAAACAACGCGTAAAACAGCCACATCCGGAAGTACCATGCCCCACACGTACCGCCCACTATAAACCCAACAATAATACATAAAAACAGTCGGGCCTTGCGTTTATCGAATGCCTCACCGCGAATAGCAGAGCCCAGCATAATGCCCAAATCGGTAAATATGCCGGTGAGGTGGGTAGTGCGGATCACCGCGCCACTGTATTTGGTAGCCAGGGCATTTTGTAATCCGCAGGCGGCTGACGCAAACAAATGGCCGTAAAAAGAATGCGATAAAAGGAGCCAGGCACCTATGATCAGCAGCCCAGCTTCGCAATATAACGCGGTATCGTAATGCCGGCCGAGTTTTAAGGTGGAATCGTGCAGCAGGTAGCCCGACACTGCAGCTCCCACAAGAAACGCAACCAGCACACTGATCAGATTCAGCGTTTGTTGCATACTGGCGTTGAGTAGCCCCACACCCACCTGCGTTGCAGTACCGGAGACATGTGACACAGACTGATGCTCAAAGCCCAACAATCCCACCGCATTCACATAACCTGCAATCAATGCAAGCACAAACGCGCCTGATTCAACCCACTTGGGCAATCGCGAAATCACTACACTTCTCCCGGCCAATACCATCAGCACAATAGCTAGGATTAGTTATACACCGAAAGCTTCAGACTACGAAAGGGGGATGGGGATCACGTTAAACTTAGGCGGGAGCAGACAGAGCGGATAGTGACACTACCCGCTTGGCTTACTCACTACTCCAAAGCAAATGCGATTAGTTGCGCATTAAATACTGATTAAAGTCGATACTGGCAGCACATAGGGCGGCCTGAATGCGGTTGTGTACGTTCAGCTTGGTTAAGATGGCAGACACATGGGCCTTCACTGTGGTTTCGGCAATATTAAGCTCGTAGGCAATCTGCTTGTTGGACTTGCCCTTTGCAATGCACTCAAACACCAGCAACTGGCGTCTTGTTAACGCCCCAATCAGTTTTGGATCGATTTGCTGAGAAGCGTGATCATCGCGCGTTTTACTGGTGCCACCTTTACGGATAATATCGGGTGGCAGGTACACTTGGCCAGACAACACTTGTTGCAGTGCGGCCACGATTTGCTCGCAACTGGACGACTTGGTAATAAAGCCTACCGCACCGTAGGTAAACGCTTGTAGTACCACGTTTTTGTCTTCTTCGGCAGACACAATCACAATGGGAATTTCCGGATACTGATTGCGAAAACGCACAATGCCGTTGAGGCCGTCCATACCCGGCATATTCAGGTCGAGTAAAACCAAATCAATATCAGGATTTTCTTCGGCAGTATTAAGCGCCTCTTCCAGATCGGTACAACTGATCGTTTTGGTATCAGGAATATTACGCTCCACGAAATCCGTGATGGCGTACTGGAACAAGGGATGGTCATCTGCAACTAATATTTCTACCATGTTTTTCGCCCTGCTTAATTATTATTTAGTTATGTTAGTGGATGTGGGCCTGTTTCGCGAATCTGCCACACCCGTGTGCGCGGCCTCAGCCACCTGCTTTGCGGCGTACCATGCCACGCTTGGGGTCGTAGCCCCAAATTGCCAGTCCTGTGAACGCCAGAGTACAACCCAAGGTTACTGCTAACGCCTGAGCGTTAAACTGGCTGTACATGGCAAAGCGTATTAACTCCACTGCATGAGTAAACGGATTGAACAGACATAACTGATAAAGCCATTCACTCGACTCCTGCATTTTCCACAATGGGTACAGTGCCGAAGAGAGGAAAAACATGGGAAACACCACAAAATTCATCACTCCGGCAAAATTCTCAAGTTGCTTAATAAACGAAGACAACAACAATCCCAGCGCGCCCAGCATCAAAGCCGTAAGCAGTAACGCGGGTAACACCAGCACATAACCCGCTGGCTCAGCCTGCACATCCAGCAGCCAGGCAATCACAAAAAAAGCATACACCTGAAGCGTAGAAATTAACGCACCTGCCAGCAGTTTGCATACCAGTAAATACGATCTTGGCATGGGGCTGGTGAGCAGCACTTTCATGCTGCCCATTTCGCGGTCGTACACCATCGATAGCGAGCTTTGCATGCCATTGAATAACATGATCACACCGGCAAGTCCCGGCATGATATACACTTCATAGGTTATGTAGGTTTCGTAGGGCGGTATAATCGCTACCCCTAACGCCGCGCGAAACCCCGCCGCAAATACCACCAGCCACAACAGTGGCCGAACTAATGCACTCAACAACCGCGAACGCTGCTGCCAGAAACGCAGTAATTCGCGGGTTAAAATCCCCATAAAACAGGTGAAGTACGCCATTATTGCTCTCCACCGATGTGCATTTGACGATAGAGTTGCTGCACCGTATCAACGCCCAGTGATGCCATAGCTTCCTGACACCGCTGCTGAAGCTTCACCTGTCCATTCAACAACACAATTAATTCATCGTTTGGCTTCACTTCGTCAATCAAATGCGTCGACGACAAAATGGTGATCCCCTCATGGGTACACAACTCACGCAAATGCGCATTCATGGCATCGCGGGTATTCTGGTCGAGCCCCACAGTGGCTTCATCGAGCAGCAGCAACCTGGGTTTGTGCAGCAATGCCCGTGCAATTTCAACGCGGCGACGATGACCGCCATTTAACGCGCGTACTTTGTCTTTCTGCCGGTTAGCCAGGTCAAAGCGAGCCAGTTCTTCCTGAATTCGCTGGCGGGTGAGCTTTCCCGGCATACCTTGTAAACTGGCGTGATAACGCAGATTTTGCTCAACCGTTAAGTCAAGATCCAGGGTGGGCTGCTGAAATACAATACCCAATTGCTTTAACGCATAACGAGTATGTTGCTGGGTGTCTTTTCCCATCAGGTGTAATGATCCACTTACCGGGCGCAGCAACTGGCAAATCAGCGAAAACAGCGTACTTTTGCCCGCACCGTTCGGACCAAGCAACGCATAATACTTTCCCGGTTGCAGTGATACCGACACATCACTCAACACCGGTTTGTTACCGTATTGAAAGCCAAGCTGATGAATTTCCAGCACCGCTTCACTCATGGTTTTACTACCACACCCCAGGGATAACGCCCGGCTTTTATGGTTTTCACTACTTTGAGTTTGTTTACGTCTATCACCGACACATCGCCGCTTACTCCATTGGTAGTGAGCAGCTTAGACTGATTGTCGGCAAAGGCCAACTGCCATACGCGACGACCAACCAGTAAGTAATCCAGTACCTCATAAGTGTTAGCGTTGACTACCGCCACATGGTTGGCTGGGCCAAGGGCGATAAAGGCATATTTGCCGTCGTCGGTAAGCTTTATGCCCACCGGTTGAATTTTGTCGCGGTGTACGCCGGGAATAGCAAAGCGAATGGTGTGATTAATCGACCGGGTTGCCGTGTCAATGACAGCAACCGTGCCACCAATTTCCGCCGACGCCCATACCAGGCTACCATCTTTGCTGAATTCAACATGACGCGGCCGCTGGTCTACCAGCGTATTATCTGCCAGCTCGTGGGTACTGGTATCAATCCAGTGCAGCATATTGGTGGTTTCAGAGGTGTTAATCACCCATTTACCATCCGGGCTCACCGCCATACCCTCTGGCTCAATGCCCACATCAATCTGCGCAATAACGGTTCGAGACTCGGTATCCACTACAGTTACTACCGCGCTATCTTCATTGGCGATGTATAGATGGCGGTTGTTGGGGTGCAGAGCGAATTGCTCTGGATCCTCGCCTGACGGCAGGTTGTGTAATATGCGGTTAGTGGCTACATCCATTACCTGCACAGCGTCTGATTCGCTGGCACAGATATACAGATACTTATAATCCTGGCTGAAAATAATGCCTCTGGGGCGCATGCCCACATCTACGGTATTGATTACTTCCAGCGTGTTAGTATCAATCAGGGTTAACGTATCGCTTTTCTCATTCGATATATAAGCCGTTTCTGCCAGTACCGATAATGGCAGCATCAACAGGCTGACCAGCGACAGTTTGGTTAAATGGGTTACATTGCACAGATTCATACTACTTCGCCATGTTGCAACGCACTTCGGGTTTGTCAAACCCCAGTGTGTCTAAATCGGTAACCGGATGCATATAACCATCCAGCGGTAACAGTGCAGTGAGTCCATTCGGATGCACCAGAGGAATGGGCTGCCTTAGCTGACCACTCCACGCCCTAAAACTCAGTTTTCGCCCTTTAAAGGCGGCTAATTCAAAACCATCACTGATCAGGTAGTTGTATAGTTCACCGGGTGCAGCCGACCTAGTTCTGGTGACCGCCTCGCTGATCGCGCGAACTGCCAGCCAGGCAGCATAGTCAGACTCGGTCATTTCACGGGCAAACTGGCTGTAAAAGCGATTCTGCAATTGTGTTGCGCCCCACTGTTCCAGCGTCCAGTGCCAGCCTGTTGGCACTAACCCTTCTGTACCAACAACAGGCCGGGGTAACCAGGTATTACCCGGAAAGTACTTGTCGAACGCGTGCTGTTCGTCGGCTACCACAACCACATCATAGTCGTCGTGCTGGGTAAACAACGGAATCTCCTGTTGCGCCACGCGGCGTAAATCGGTGTCGAATGACCAGTTCTTCTGTTCAACAATTTTTGCCCCAAAGCGTTTTGCTGCGCGCTGTAAAGCGCTCAAATACGCCTGATCATCTTCGGTATTGCCTGCCACCACAAACCACTCACGCCAACGGCGCGACATGAGATACTGCGTCATCGCATCGGCCAACATGGCGCGACTTGGCACAGTATGCAGCAGCCTGGCCCTGCACTGAGACTGTCTGAGTGCATCGTCGCGATTACTCACATTCATCACCAGCGCACCATGGCTTAACACAGCGTTGCTGATGGCACTAAAGTCACTTTCCGGCACATCAACCAATACTGCGACCGGGGCATCCTGCGCCGCAAACAAGGCATTCAGTTGGCTTATCAGCTCACCAGTATTGCTACCTTCTACTACCGTTAACTGATAGTGCTGTTTTAAAAACCGGCCGGTGGTGTTGCTATCGTCAATAGCCAGTGTTGCACCTGCCAGCGTTTTGTTGCTAGCCGCTTGCTTAAGCAACAGGGGTTCGGCTGACACTTCCTGGCGCTGCTGCACATACAAAATGTTGATATTTTGAACAGCCGCCTGGGCACTTTGTTGCCACAAAAATAGCCAGCACAGCCCTTTTGTGGTGGTGGCGATATGCCGCCAAAACCACGTTAAAGCTGTGTAAATATTGTAATAAGCAGGATTTTTTATGTTCAAAAACAAAACCATTTATTAACGTTATGGTGCAATAGTAGAGCATGATCATGCCCGGATGAAATGAGCAAAAAGGATGAAAGGTTTACTACCTAAGTACAATTGGAAGCTTAGTGCATATCTCCTAACTTTCACGGTGTGCTTTGTTGTAGTAGCGGAAGAATAAAAAGCGAGGGCGTTTTTACAGCGAAAAAAGCATTCTCACAGGCAGCTTTTGGAGAAACATAATGAAGAAGTATTTAACCTTTATGCGCAGCGCGATGATTGCCTCTATGGCATTAACATCTGCCCATGCGCTGGCTCACGGTGACGTGACGCCACAGGCAGTAGACACCAGTGCACTACCCCAGTTGGGCGATGAGTGGCTGGCTACTAACCCATACACCGGTAATGCAACAGCAATTAAAATCGGTGACTCGGCTTACAACCAGAACTGCGCGCGTTGCCACGGTTTGGAAGTGATTTCTGGTGGTATTACACCAGATTTGCGTAAACTGAACGATGAAAACGAATTTTTCAGCCAGGAAGAAGCGGACGATTGGTTTATGACACGTATCCGTAATGGCGCGGTAGTAGATGGCCGGGTTTACATGCCTCCGTTCGAAGGCATCCTGAGTCAGGAAGCAATGTGGGCAATTAAGTCTTACATTGAAACTCGTGGTACACCCGAGTAAGTTGTATTAACACACCGACGTTGAGGCAGTAATGGTAATACGAATTCTGTTCCTGATTTGCGTTGCGCTCAGCAGCTACGCAAACGCCCGAAGCTACGAAGATATAATAGAGTCAGGCCAGATCACCATTGCTGTCTACAACGACTTCCCACCCTATTCCTTTTTAAAAGATGGCGAACCTGCGGGCGTAGACATTGAAGTTGGCAAACACATTGCCAAAGCGCTGGACGTAAACGTTGAATGGCTGTGGCTCAATGCCGACGAAAACCTGGAAGACGATTTACGCAATGCCATTTGGAAGGGCCATATCATTACGCGCCAGAAAGCCGATGTTATGCTTCGCGTGCCTTACGACCGACGATTTGCCTATGCAATAGACGGCTACGGATTACCCAAAAACGAAATGGTGGTGATGTTCTCGCCTTATCAGCAGGAAAACTGGGCGCTGTTACGGGATCACGAAAAAACCAATGACATTCGAACACTGGCGATTTTCCAATACGAAAAGATCGCTGTAGAACTGGATTCACTGCCAAGTTTCTTTTTAGGCGCAACCATTGGTGGCCGCCTGCGCGACAAACTGGTACATGTGGACTCTGTGTTTGCGGGCATTGACAAGTTAAAGGCCGGTGACGTAGCGGCGGTGGCGGGTATGAAAGCTCAGCTCCAGTGGGGCATGGGGCCGCTCACAGAACAATACGACATCAGCGCCGATGGGCTGGCCGCCATGAGCATTAAATCCTGGGATATCGGCATGGCCGTAAAACAGGACTACCGTGAACTGGCTTATACTATTGAAAGTATCATTGAGCCAATGGTTAAAAACGGCGAAATGGAAAAGCTGTATTTGCAATACGGTTTAAGCTACGACATACCAGACTATTTCCGGACTGAGTAATAGCAACCTACGCCTTGCTTTGCCTCTTGCTCAGTCTCTTGTTTAGTCTCTCGCATAGCCTCTTGCTAAGCTTCATGCATAGCTTAGTGCTGAACTACTTATTTAGTCTTTTGTTCGTTTTGTAGCATATCCCCAATTCTTAGCAAACTTTTGTTAACAACTGCCCCCACTTGCTTAGTGAAATTTGAGATAAACCCAGCATAACCACATTGTTTTTTGCTTTACACAGCGCATTTACGCATGCCCAAAGCCCAGATAAATAGTGCTTCTCAGCAAAGTAGTACTACCATCGGACTAAAAATGATAATCCAAGGTTTAATGGTTGTTAACAAATTGATGACAGATACTGATTCTGACGCCTTTTGTGGTTGAGTTGGCTGTTAGTCCTACACCACAAGACAAGGTTAATAACAATACTCAACCTGTCGCATGCTGAACATATTCAATTCGCGCTCGTTGTGAACAAGGGGTAATACAAGCCCTGAGTACCCGTTGAAACACTGGAGAAATCTGATGAAAAGTAGAAGAGTTTCAGGTCACTTATTAAGCTCTGCGTTCTGTCTGACACTGTCTTTAGGGGCATTGTCTGGCGTCGCACAAGCGGGCGTGACTGACAAAGACATCCTGAACGATCAGGCCACCACCAATGACTTTTTGACCTATGGTTTAGGACCGCGCGGTCAGCGTTTTAGTCCACTGGACAATTTGAACACCCAAAACGTGAAGAAAATGCACCCGGTATGGGCGTTTTCATTCGGTGGCGAAAAGCAACGTGGTCAGGAATCACAACCCCTGGTTAAAGACGGCGTAATGTATGTTACCGCGTCGTATTCGCGTATTTATGCTATCGATGTAGCAAGCGGTGAGGAACTATGGCAATACGAAGCGCGTTTACCCGACGGCATTATGCCTTGCTGTGACGTAATTAACCGTGGCGCAGCAATATACGACGACCTGGTTATCTTCGGTACGCTGGATGCCATTCTGGTAGCACTTGATCAAAAGACCGGTAAAGTGGTTTGGCGTAAGAAAATGGGTGACTACAAAGCAGGTTACTCTTTCACCGCCGCACCTATGATCGTGAAAGGCATGGTGGTTACCGGTATCTCTGGTGGTGAATTCGGTATTGTGGGTAAAGTTGAAGCCCGCGATGCGAAAACAGGTGAACTGGTGTGGAGCCGCCCAACGGTGGAAGGCCACATGGGTACACTTAACGGCAAAGACAACGGTATTACCGGTGGCGAAGCTAACAAAACCTGGACTGGTGACCTGTGGAAAACAGGTGGAGCAGCAACCTGGTTAGGTGGTACTTACGACCCGGATCAGGATCTGATCTTCATGGGCACAGGTAACCCCGCTCCGTGGAACTCTCACTTGCGTCCTGGAGACAACCTTTACTCCTCTTCACGTCTGGCTATCGACCCTGACACCGGCAAAATCGTTTGGCACTTCCAGACTACGCCACACGATGGCTGGGATTTCGACGGTGTTAACGAACTTATCGCGTTTGATTACAAAGACGGTAGCAAAACGGTTAAAGCAGCGGCTACCGCTGACCGCAACGGCTTCTTCTATGTACTGAACCGTGAAAACGGCGAATTTATTCGCGGCTTCCCATTCGTAAGCGGCATTACCTGGGCGAAAGGCCTGGATAAAAACGGCCGTCCAATTTACGACGACGCAATGCGTCCGGGTAACCCATCAGATAGTGAAGATGGTAAAAAAGGTAAAACCGTTTGGGCTGTACCTTCGTTCTTAGGCGGCAAAAACTGGATGCCTATGGCGTTTAGCCAGGACACAGGTTTGTTCTATGTTCCTTCAAACGAATGGGGCATGGACATCTGGAACGAACCGGTTAACTACAAAAAAGGTGCGGCATACTTAGGTTCGGGTTTCACTATCAAACCTATTTACGACCACATTGGTTCACTGAAAGCAGTTGATCCGAAAACAGGTGAAGTGGTTTGGGAATTCAAAAACAATGCGCCACTTTGGGGTGGTGTGTTAGCCACTGCGGGTAACCTGGTATTTACCGGTACACCTGAAGGCTACCTGTACGGCTTCAACGCGAAAACCGGCGAGATCGTGTACAAGTTCAACACTGGCTCTGGCATCGTGGGTTCTCCGATCACTTGGGAACAAGACGGTGAGCAATACCTGAGCATCGTGTCTGGATGGGGTGGTGCCGTTCCGTTGTGGGGTGGTGAAGTTGCCAAGAAAGTCAAAGACATTAACCAAGGCGGTACTGTCTGGACGTTCAAATTGCCTCGTAGCTAAGAGGCCACGCGACGAACTGTTTAAAGTCCCACCATTTCGTCGCGTTTTTTTTTCTCCTCGGGGGTGGATGTGTGTAGTTGTACATTCACCCCTTTTTCAGTGTGTTGAGGGAGTCAGATGAAACGGTTTGTTCTGATTGTCTGTGTTATTTTTCTCAATAGTCTCTTTATTGTGTTGGACTGCCGGGCCAGTGACACCATAAGCCCTGAGCAGATTCAGCGCTTGTTTCCCAAGGCCACCGTGATTGGCAACAAAGCCGAAGACTTCCCCGTTTACCCGGTTTATCAGCTACAGGAATTATTGGGTTACGCCTTCGAAAGCAATGATTTGGTAGAATTCCCTGGCTTCTCTGGCGACCGCATTAACCTGCTTATTGGTATGGACGTGCAAGGCAATATTGTTGGCATTGAAGTACTCCATCATCACGAACCCATTTTTTTACACGGTTTAGGCCCCGAGCCAATGAACCGCTTTATAGATCAGTATATCGGACAGAATGTGTCTAAGCGGGTTATTGTTGATAGCGCCGCCAATGACACCAATCCCAACGACAACACTGTGCACGTTGATGGCGTAACCAAAGCCACCGTGTCGGTAATTGTGATAAGCGATACCGTGTTGCTTTCAGCATTACAGGTAGCCCGTAACAAACTCACCGGCTTTGCCAGTGCCCCGGCCGCTACAGCGAAAGCGGATACATTTGAGCCACTTGATACTAACGACCTGATTGCGCGTGGCTTACTGCAGCACTGGGAAATCAGTCAAAACACCTTTGAAAGCGAATTAGGGGCAAGCCTGGACGACTACCCTGATGGTACGTTTTATTTGCAGGACGGCGATACCTTTAACGTGTACTTTGCCTATTTAAACAGCCCATTAATTGGTAAAAACCTGCTGGGCGAGGCCGACTTTACCCGGCTACAAGCAATGTTAAAATCTAACGAACAAGCCTTCATGGTGATGTCGTCGGGCTTTTTCAGCTACCTTGAACCAGAGTTTAAGCCCGGCACTGTACCCACTCGCGTTAGCCTGCTGCAAAATGACTTGCCTTTTGGCATGCGTGACCTGAATTTTTACAGCTTTGAACCACAGCAACTTGCCGGTGGTTTAGAGGCCACCAGCAACCTGCAGATATTCGCGGTGAATACCCAGTCGGGGTTCAACCCCAGCTTACCCATGCAGCTAAGCCTGAACATCGACATTGCCAAAAACCATTTAATCAGTCAGCAATTACAGCTTACGCATACTTATGCCGTGCCCACGGACTTATTTGATATCGCAGCACCGGTTGATGAATACACACCTGAACCGGCCTGGATAAGGGTGTGGAAAATGCGCTGGCCAGTGATCACTGTACTGGTACTCAGCCTGATTGCAGTGACCGCTATTTTTGCGCTGCAACACAAGCTATCCGCCAATGAAAATCGCTTTCGATGGGTACGCTGGAGCTTTATGTTTTACACTCTGATATTCATTGGCTGGTATGCCCAGGGCCAACTGTCGGTTGTGAATATTTACCCTATTCTGCAAAGTGTAAAATCCGGCTTCGATTTGCAGGTTTACCTGATGGATCCGGTGCTGTTCATTTTGTGGAGCTATGTGTTCGTTAGCCTGTTCATTGTGGGCAGGGGGATATTTTGTGGCTGGCTTTGCCCATTCGGTGCTTTACAGGAAATGGTGGGCTGGGTGGCGAAAAAATTCCGTATCCGGCAGCGCAAAATACCGTTTTCTGTGCACCGTAAATTAGGGTGGATCAAATACGCCATTCTGGGCGGACTGGTGATTGTGTCTTATCTATCGCTGTCAGACGCCGAGGTACTGTCTGAGGTAGAGCCCTTTAAAACCGCTATTACGTTACATTTTGTGCGCTACTGGCCGTTTGTGTTGTACACCGTTGCGTTGCTCGCCGCCGGGCTGTTTATCAATAAGTTTTATTGCCGGTACGTATGCCCGCTGGGTGCAGGGTTAGCGATACTCGGTTACTTTCATAAGTTCGAATGGCTCACCCGCCGCAAAGAATGCGGTAAACCCTGCACCATGTGTTACCACAAGTGCGACATCAAGGCCATCACGCCACAAGGAAAGGTGGATTACAACGAGTGTGTGCAGTGCCTGGAGTGCATTGTGTATTACAACAATGACCACCTTTGCCCGCCGCTTAAAAAGGCCGGCAAATCGCCTCGTACCGCGCAAAACATAGCAGAGTCACTTGCGGTGGAGGTCAGATAGCACAATCGCATAGAGGTCTATCCAGCGATAGACCACAGTGTATGGTAATTTGATTTACATAAACTCAAATACTACCCGTAAACTGTGTTGGTAAGGCTCGCATCTTATATGTTTATGAAAGGGATCCGTCATCTTTTATTAGCGTTAGCTTGTTCAAACTTATTCCTGCCTGCTGCCGTTTTCGCAGAAGTGACCTTGTATACCGACAATAAAGTCACCCGGAACGTATTAGTGAATTCTGATTTACCATCAGGTTCACTCATTAGCGATAGTTACCGCTATGTGCTGTCACACCTGGACAGGTTTCCCGATTTATATTTCCAAAATCAACTCCGCGCCGAAAAATTACTTACGCCCGACACTGCAGCGTGTCAGATAATGAAAGTTCGTACTGACGAAAGAGAAAAGCACTATTTGTTTAGCGAAGCTACTGATGTGTATCTCTCTCACAAGCTCTACGTGCAACAGGAATACACTGCAACGATTAGAGACAATTATCTGAACAAAGAGGGCGAAGTAGCGTCAGTATCTGCCATTTTTCAAGATGCCAAAGACAGGGTTTTACTTCTGATTACGAGGCACTCTTACGGGCAGTACCTGGATGCCGAAATTACCCATATCGACAATTCCCAGCGGTATTATTTAGGCGCATCCGACCCCTATGACTTATATTTCAAAATGTTTAATCAGGAACGTGGGCAGTTTGCCTTACTAATCCCAAGCGCGCTGAAAAATTCAGACACACCACTGCAACACTACACCAGCTTTGCATTGGCAAACAATCCGCCCTACATAACCGGCCACATCATGTGCAGTAAACACCCGGAATCCGCGCAGTTTATAAAAGATGTTAACGCGGTTTTGTATGAGTACTACCGGTCAGGGACATTCGAAAAATACGCTATGCGTTATTTTCCTGAAGAAGAACTCGGCACGCTCCGGCATTTTATTCATGCTCAGGTTCAGCGTTTACAGCCTGGTAATTAAATCGGGCTCACTCGCCAATAGGCAACTGCACACAAAAGTGAATAAAACTATCATCCAGTCTCACGGAAATGTCGCCGCCAATAGCCTTAATCAGTACAGACACAATGGTTAAGCCTAACCCGAAATTCTCAGTGGACGTTCTGGCAGCGTCTTTCTGCCATAAAGGTTCGAAGAACTGATTGAGATCCTTTTCAGAATAGTCGTCTGCAGGAATATTACTGATATGTACCTGCAATGCGCTGTGAGAGTGCTTTTCGATTCGGCACTTTACCGTTGTTTGAGGCTTACTGTGTTGCAGGGAATTGGCAAGCAAATTGGTAAACACCGACTCCAGTGCAAACTGATTGCTAGTGATTTCAAATGCAATACCCTCTTCAGCAATCAACTCAATTCTATTGGTGTTTTGATGGCGAACAATATGCTCTAGCAGTGCTTGAATATTGACCACAGTGGAACAATCGAGTTGTTTACCGGAATAACCATGAATGGTCAGGATTCCGCTAATAATCGATTTCATCCTTTGTGCAATCGACAACACTTCGGGTTTAAACGACGCCTCCAGCAATTCGTCACCCGGGAATCGCAAGGCAATTTCAGCCAATGTTGTTAACTCTGTAACCGGTGTTTTGAGTTCATGCGCAATATCAGAGGTCAGCCGTTTTTGCTGTTCGTAGAGCCTCAAATTTTCGATTATGAAACGATTTATACTGTTCACAATTGGCTGCAGTTCTTCTACTGATCTATCCAGTGACAAACTCAGATTTTCACTGCCGAAATTTAGCCTACTAATTTTTGAATTAAGCTCACTCAGTGGGTTAAGTGCGTAGGTAACCGTGTTTTTTACCGTGAACCGAATAATCAATGGCACCAGAATTAATGCCAGAATAAAAGAACCATCTATTAACCAAAGTGCGTAGTACAACTCTTCCGTTGACGCAGCGTAAGCGAGAGTCATTGTATTGCGTGGAGTGTCACCCTGCTGTTGGTAGAAATCAGCACGTTTGTCTGAGTCGATCTGCGGAATAAAGCGAATATAGGCAATCCGCCCCGTTCTGCCGTCGGGCAAGGTGTAATCTTCCAGATGAAATGTATCGAGTGGCAGATCCACAAATAACAGTGAATTCTCGCTCACCAAACTCAACGTATCGGACTTTTCGAAAATCTCACTGTTGCGCCATAACTGGAAATATTCCGGATCACCCGTACCTTCAAACTCCGGCATAAACTCACCGGCAAAATCAAATTCAACACCTTCTGCATCTTCCTTGACCAGGGTTTCCAGCATACCGACTTTTTCTAACATCGATTTATTAAATTGATTTTCAATCCAGCCATCCACTGCAACATCGGCAATAATTAATACCGAGATCACCAATACTGAAATGGCCAGTGACAGACGTCGGGTCAGCGTTTTATAAATTGATCTCATGTATTCTCAGTAACGATATAGCCGAATCCGCGTTTACTTTTCACAGGTAATTCGCCTCCCAACTCCCTGACTTTGCGACGCACACAAGAAAGGTGAACTTCGATAGCATTTTTTGAAATACTGTCGTAGCTTCCTGCTATTGATTCGCTGAGGCGTTCGGGTGTTATCACCCGTGTTTTGTTCAGGAAAATACATTCGATTATCTTAAATTCGTTGGGTGTAAGCTCCAGTTGCTCACCTTTGTAGCGCATTACCTTGCTATTCAAATCAAGGGCAAAATCATTCACAACAACTTCGTCATTACTGTAAAGCAGCTTGCCTCTGCGCATCAGATTGATCAAACGCACGGTTAACTCATCGAAGGAAAACGGCTTGGATAAATAATCATCCGCACCTGCCAGAATACCGCTGACTTTGTCGTCTGGGTCAGATTTAGCAGATAGGATCAAAATGCGAATTTCTACGTTCTGCTTTCTAACGACCTTCAGTATTTCCATGCCATTCAGGTGAGGCAGCATCAGATCTAAAATTAAAATGTCATAGTCGCCAATCAGGGCCATATTCAGCCCCTCTGTGCCCGTTGCGGCTGTGTCTACGGCATAGCCTAGTTTTTGTAATCCAACGGTCAGGCTCTTCCTTAGCGCATCAGAATCCTCAATCAGTAAAATTCGCATATTCTGTTTATTTAAATTGCTCCGATAAAGAGTGTAGCTCTGTATTCTTAAGTTTGTCTGAAGACCGCGGCTAACTAAGTATCACAAGGTATTTATCAGCGATTCTTCAGACAAACCTAAGAATAACCGGCTCATCTGGCGATTTGCTTGCGGTCTCACAAAGGTAAATAGCGTTCAACTCTGATTTAGTGGTATCAACAAGATACTCCCTAACAATTTTCCATGGCTCTCACCAAGCGTTTTAACCTAATAGATTGTTGTTATTACAGTTATAAATTAATAACCGCATTCAAAGTTAAGCTTAAGTGTTTCCACAGCGTTGTTACCTAGCATTAATGCAATATGTTTTAGTGCGAGGTAGTTGTGTTCGCAACGTTATCTAAAAAGCGGCGGTTTACCAATTCACAGTTGTTAGTGATCACCAGCGTCTTCTTTACTGTTGTTGTAAACTTCCCCTTTTTAAAAGCGGTGTATCTTGCTTCATCGCCATCAACAATCGGCGACTGGCTATTTCTTCTTTCCGTGCCAGTGTTGCTTTGCTCGTTATTACTCATTTTCTTCACGTTGTCCGGCGCACTTTTCTTTACCAAAACCGTGTTAGCTATTCACATAATAGTGTCTTCTCTGCTTTTGTACGGCACCTTGGTGTACGGCACGCTATTTGACACAAGCATGATTCAGAACGTGGTTGAAACCGACTCAGGTGAAGCCCTTTCTTATCTCAACATGAGCCTGGTTATCTTTTTTATTGGGCTGGGGCTGCTACCTGTATTTGCCATTTTTACTCAGCAAATCAAGGGAGCATTCACTACAAATATAAAAATGCTGCTGAAGGTTAATTTGCTTGCAATGCTGGCTATCGCGGTTATTGCTACCACGCTTTACAAAGATTATGCCGCTATAGGCCGCAACAATAAGGGACTGATTAAATTTGTAACGCCATTGGCATTTTACGACTCTGGCTACAAATTTTTACGTGATACTTATCTGTACCCACCGCTGCCCTATCGAATTTTAGACAGTCACCCAGCCATAGCAGAAAAAGCAAATAATACGCCGGTAACACTGATAGTGGTGGTAGGTGAAACAGCCAGAGCAGATAAATTCAGTTTAAATGGCTATGCCCGAAACACCAATCCCAGGCTGGAAGCGCTGGATGTTGTTAGTTTTCAAAACGTGGATTCGTGCGGCACGGCCACGGCCATTTCAGTACCCTGCATGTTTTCCAGACTTGGCAGAGAAAAATACAACAGCCGTTTGGCATCCAGCCAGGACAACGCGCTGGATATTATTCACAGGGCGGGTTACCACGTTGAATGGATAGATAACAATAGCAGTTGCAAAGGGGTTTGCACGCGAATCCCCAATACACCGTATGATCCCAACCGAAACAGTCAGTTTTGCGATGGCCGGTACTGTAAGGATGAGATACTGCTGACACAACTATCCCAGGCACTCGCCGCTCACTCCAACAAAAAGCCCCGGGTCATTGTGCTTCATACTATTGGTTCACATGGCCCAACGTACTATCAACGCTATCCTGATCCATATCGACAATTCATACCAGATTGTCCGCGCAGCGATATTCAAAACTGCGATCTGCAGCAGCTTACTAATACCTACGACAACACCATTTTGTACGCAGACTTTATTCTTTCCAGTGTGATAGAGCAGCTTAAAAACATACCCAATTCTGCACTGCTTTATATTTCCGACCATGGCGAATCATTAGGCGAAAAAGGACTCTATTTACACGGTTTCCCCTATAGCATTGCTCCCTCTGAGCAAACGCATGTACCGCTGATTTACTGGAGTCAGGGACTGGAAGACGCGAGTTATCGAGAATGTGTGTCTGAACAAGCTGGTAAATCGCTGTCGCACGATAATATATACGACACGTTACTGGGATTAACGGCTGTAAACAGCACCACTTACCAACCAGAAATGGATGTTTTCTCAATATGCCGATAAACAAAGAAACGCACTTCGACACCTCGAATAAACCGTCCGGATTAACGCGAATTGTATTAGCCATGGGCAACTCCATTCGGGCTATTCGCTGGCTTATCCAACATGAATCAGCATTTCGTCAGGAGATGTTGCTTTTATTTTTGTCACTGGTCGTCTTGTTTTATTGGGACATTGCGTTGTTAGAAAAGGCCGTACTGCTGGTTTCTATACTGTTTATTATGTTTGCCGAAATAGTAAATACCGCTATTGAAGCCACCATAGACCGAGTAGGACTTGAACTTCATCCGCTGTCGGGGCTTGCCAAGGATTTAGGCTCAGCGGCTGTACTCATTGCAATTCTTATTGGACTATTAAGCTGGGGAACAGTGATTATTACCCACTCAGCCTGATTGCAGGATAGCTGACTTATTGAATAGAGTTAATCACCCAGCCGCCATACAGCCCCGTAGGTACCACGGAAGCCAATAAACTGTTAAATTGTGCTGGCAAACTAAGTGTGCAATGGCCTGAATTTCACTTAGCGATATTTAACGCAAGTTGCATTGTTAGCAGAGGATTACCAAGCAAAATATGGATGTTGTTTTTAAAATCACGCTATTAGGCGTACTGCTTTTCTTTGCCGGATTCCAACTGTTTCAAACTTACATCAAACAAGTTAAAAAAATCGACATTGAAAATGTGGGCTGGTGGAATTTTAATATGATACTCAGAGGCTCCGCATTTGTGCTCTTTTTCAGCATGATGCTCTCTGTTACAGGGTTAACCATCGCAGTTGCGTTTGGCTCATCACTTTTCGAACACTATTGGAATCAGTGGTTTTAATGTGTTTAACCACGGGCTAAGTACATTCCTGCCTATTACCGGCGCAAAAAATACTCCTTAAATTGCAGTAATCAAGCCCCCCTGAGTGCGCTATCCCCAGATCCAAAATAGGGATAATTATACCCATAGCAATCCCCATCATTTAAGTAATGATAAATAGCATAAACCAAGGAAAGGAAGTGAAAACCGAACACAACTCAAATGCCAACTAGCGCTGAAATTGCGCTTAGTTCGAGTAATATTGATTCGTTCTTAAAATGTCTTTTCTTGGTCAAAAGCGGACATTTAATTAGATTCCTTTCAGTTGGACAAAAGGTCTTCGGGAAGTTTTAGTTTTTTGGGAGTATATAGCTCTAAATCAGTTTTAATCTCATCCCATTGACTTAAAAAATAAAACATCGACTGCGTTTTTAAATGAGCAAAATCTTTAAGATTATAATTCCACCATTCAGTTTGCTTTAACTTTTCTCTTTGATATTCATCAAATCGATATTTTATAACTTTTGCCGGATTACCACCAACAATTGCGTAATCAGGTACTGATTTAGTGACTACAGAATTTGCCGCGACTATAGCACCATTTCCTATGGTAATTCCCATCGATAGAGTAACATTCTGACCAATCCAAACGTCATTTTTCAAAACAGGATACGGCTTTTTTCCATTTATATTAAAGTAAGGTTTTTTGACGCTTTCCATATCATTATCTCGATAGTAGGAGTCTACAAATACTGATTGAGGTTTCCAGCCAAAATGCGAAGTGCTAACATGATCTATGGGGTGCTGACTATCTAAAACCTTTAGGTTCTCGCCTATACTACAATATCTACCGACTTTCATTCTCTCTGGCAAAGCCGAATGCGAGTAAGATTGAAAACCAAACGTACAAAGTCCACTAGTGACTGTAGTACCTTTACCTCCAATATAAGGAGATCCATAGAGCGCGGCGTATGGCTCTATCTCTATTGAGCTGTAGAACACAAGTTTCGTACCAATGCTCAACCAGCCTGTAGTATGTTTTCGCTCTAAGTATGTTTCGAAATTTGGAACCCACGCAGTAAAAAGACGATGTTCTTTTAACTTTGAAATGTGAGTTTCATTGACGTCAACAGTTACGGCCATGATCTTTATCCTTTGTCTTCTAGCAACTCCATGATTTAAATAATACCTTGTATAAGTTAAACAATCACTGCTTAGCTAGATAATTCGTCCCTGTGTTATTGAAAAGCCCTCAAACCACAAATAATTTTCATTCTCAACAATTACTTCAGTGACCAAAGGTTTTTTAGTAACTTCCGCTTTTCGCTCAAAACCGTCTTGAGCAATATGATACTTTTATACTTAGTAACGAATTACTCTTCGTTACCAGTCTCAACCGTTCCGATAAAGGGTTTTGATAAGGTGGTAGCCAAACCGGGTTTTAACCGGGCCGTGTACCGTTAGCACTTCTTTTTTAAACACTACGTCGTCGAACTGTTTTACCATTTGCCCGCGTCGGAACTCGCCCAGGTCTCCACCGCGTTTGCCCGACGGACAAAGCGAGTGCTTTTTTGCCAGCGCAGCAAAGTTCTTACCCTGTTTGAGTTGCTTTAAAATCTCCAGCGCTTCTTGCTCAGATTTCACTAATATGTGTACGGCTGCGGCAGTGGCCATTAGTTACCCTCAAATGTAATGTTTACGCAGTGGGTGCCATTATCGCGCGTTGTGTAGTGGTATTGCCAGCCCATGGCGGTAGTTAGCTGACTCACCATTTGTAAACCCAGGCCAAAGCCTAACGACGCTTGCGAGTCTGGCAACTCAGGCTCGTCGGTATTTTGATTAACTATGTCTACACCGGCTCCGTGCTGGGTGATGGTAACCGATCCGATGTGCGTATGCTGAAACGCATTTCGAATAAGATTGCCAAGTACAATCCGCACAGCTATCGGGCTTACCTGAAAGGTGTGTTCCTGGGTTTCAACCTTCACACTCACGTTTTTGCCTTGAAGCAGATACTGCAAGTCTTCACTAATGGTGTTCACCAGGGTGTGTAACGCCACCGGAGATGTGGCTAACGCGGAGTTATCCTGGCGATCCAGCCACAACAGCGTTTCGGTTAAGTCGGCCATGGTATGAGAGGCGTGCTCTATGCGCTTTAATGGCTTAGTGATTTTATCGTCTGGCGCATCGCGGCGTACCCGGTTAATAAGCTCCATACTACTGCGGATCACCGCAATTGGCGTGCGCAGCTCATGGCTGGCATGGCGCACAAAATTTTGCTCGCGCTTTAAACTGTCGTGAACCGACTGCATGGCTTGATATATCAGCGCCGCCAGCGAATTCAGCTCGGCGTATTTAAAAGCCGGTGGCGCGGTAGGAACCGGCGCATTTTGCAGGCTTGCGGCCCACTCCCGTAGTTTCTCAACTGGGCGGGATATCGATTTTTGCATCAACACTACCAGCAAGGTAAACAGTAGCAGCGCTACCATACCTATTACCATGATCCAGGCTTCGCGGGTCATATGAAATGGCGGTTCGTCGCCGCCATCCCGGGGCTTAAACATTTGTGACACGTAAACGGGCTTTGCATCGTCAAACTTTACTGCCAGCACAAATTCCGCTTCCGTTGGACGCTGAAAAATCGAGTTACGCTCTACGTGTTTGTACAACCTGAATGGCCTTATTTGAGTATCAGCAAACTGCTGTTGAATGCCTTCGGGTAAATCCTGCCATTCTGCGGCGATGGTATAGCTGAGCACCTTAACCGGCGCGCCGGGTTCAACTGGCGTTCTGCGTGCAATATCGATCATAGTGGCGCGCATCATGCCATCCATCCCGGCCAGAAACTGATTGGCCGACATCCAGGAAAACGTAGAAATAACCGCGGTAGCAAGCACAATCAGCGTAACAAACACATATTTACGCAAACTCACATTCATGGCAGCCATACTACAACTCCTGCACCGGCGACAGGCTGAATCCAACCTGAGTTTTAAAGTTAATTTCCAGTGGTACACTGGCAGTGCTTAACGCTTTGCGCAACTTATGCATATGCACCTTCAGGCTGTTACTGTCGGGGCTTTCTTCTCCCCACACCCGCTCTACCAGTTCATCCCGATCAATTGGGTTTGGGCTGGCGCGCATCAACTGTTCAAGCAACTTAAAACCGGTGGGCGAACAATGTAACTCAGTGCCGTTGAAGCTTACTGTTTTGCCCGACAAATCCAACACCATACCCGCCACTGCCAGTTGTTTGTTCTGCGCGCTGCGGCGTTTTGCCAGTGCTTTCACCCGCATCACCAGCTCTTCCATGGCAAAGGGCTTCACCAGATAGTCGTCTGCGCCCTGCTCGAAACCCGTGATTTTATCCTGTAGCTGATCGCGTGCGGTTAGCATAATGATGGGCGTATCGTTACCCTGCTCCCGGGCACGGGCGCATACCTGTAAGCCATCCAGTCTCGGTAGGTTGATGTCCAGTACCACTACCTGATAGCGATTATCGGCTAGCAACTGCAGGGCGGCCACGCCATTACTGGCGTGATCGCTCACTATGTCTTCCAGCTCAAGGTAATCCATTACATTACCAGCCAGATCCAGGTCGTCTTCAACTAACAGCAGTTTGATCATGGTGTGTTGACCCTTGCGCACTGCCTGAAGCCGCAGACAGTAGCTTTTTTATTCCCCGGCGGGCATCTTCGTTAATGAGGATCAGCGCCGGAATAAGCAACAGCGTAATAAACGTGGCAAACAGAATACCATATCCCAACGACGCCGCAGCAGGGATCAGGAATTGCGCCTGTTTAGAGGTTTCGCCCAGAATGGGATACAACCCGGCAAAGGTGGTAAACGAGGTAAGTAATATGGCGCGTAAGCGTCCCTGACACGCTTGCTGAATGGCGTCGAGAACGTCGCCACCGGTGCGGCGAATTTCGTTATAACGCGACACCAGTAACAGCGAGTCATTTACCACCACACCACTTAACGCCAGAATACCGTTTAGCGACAGAATACTCATCATCAGGCCATTGCTCCAGTGGCCCAGAATCGCCCCTACAATACCAAATGGAATGGCAGACATGATGATCAGCGGTTGAATGTACGACTTCAACGGAATAGCCAGTAACGCGTAAATGGCAATGAGCGCCATGATGGTGAGCGTTTTCATTGATGAGGTGGTTTCTTCCTGTTGTTCTGCTTCACCCGCAAAATGTACCGATAAGTCGGCGTGCTGGCGGGTTAACTGCGGTACCAGCGATTGATTCAGTGTTTGCACCAGTTCAGTTGCTGTCACCACGTCAGCATCTACCGATGCAGACACCGTTAGCGCCCGCAAGCCGTCGATTCGGGTAATTTGTTGTTGCTGGCTATCCTGAATAATATTCGCCACCACACTCAGTGGCACAACGGTGCCGTCGCTCAATCGCACACGTGCATTGAGGATGTCGGTGGCATTGCTACGGCTGTCTTCCGGGTAACGCACACGCACTTTCACTTCGTTTTTATCGCGCAAATAGCGCTGCACTATGTCGCCACCAAAGGCTTGCAACAATTGCTTCGACAAACTGGCGGTATCCATGCCCAGTGCCCGGCCCTGCGGTGTTAATTCAAAACGCATCATGGCTTCGCCCGGTGTTAATGACGACTCAACACTGGTTACCCCATTAATGTTACCCAATGCGTCGCGAAAGGCTTCCTCAGCAATCAGTAAGGTTTCTTCGCTCACGCTTTTCAGCTCTACGTTAAAGGCATCTACCATTTCACGGCGCGACTGAATTTTAAGCTGCTTGACGCCTTCCGGCGTACCCGCCAGTTCACGCCAGGTACGGGCCAAATCGTCCAGCGAGTAGGGCTTATCTTTCGCCAGCTCTACTACAATTGAGCCGCTTTGATCGCCAGTAGCCATCACCTGCAAGCTTTTAATACCTGAGCCTTGGGCGTTATTCGCCTGCGTTAACTTGGCGTCGGCCTGATTCAGCGTGCTTTCCAGCCATTGCATATTGCGCTCGGTTTGCCCGAAACTGGCGTCGCTTTGCAGCGTCATGGTCGCCTCAACGGTATCGCCCGGCATACTGGGGAAAAAGCCAACCCGTACCGTGCCATTCATAGGCATACCAATCACGGCAATAAATAAAGCCACAAATAACAGGATAACAGCGTAACGAAACTGTAAGGCATACTTGAGAGCTGGCATATACAGACGTTGGCTAAACCATTGTAATCCGGTATCAGCGCCGTCCTGGATCTTAGCCCAGCCGCGCGCTAAAGCGTGTGTTGGCTTTTTGTGGGTAGTTAAATGCGCCAGGTGAGCGGGTAAAATCAGCTTGGATTCCACTACCGACAGCAGCAAACAAATGGTCACTACCAAACCGAACTGGGCGTACAGATTACCCAGCATACCGGATATATTCGACAGCGCGGCAAACGCGACTACGGTAGTTAGGACTCCAAACAACGTAGGCACGGCCACTTTATGCGTGCCGCGGATGGTATTCGCCAGCGTATCGCCGTCGCGCTTGCGTGTGTCGTAAACCGACTCACCCACCACAACGGCATCATCTACCACAATGCCCAGCGCCATTATAAAACCAAACGTGGTCATTTCATTGATGGTGAGCGCAGCGAAGTTGCCGGTCATGAAGAACAGGGTTCCGAACAGGATAAATGGCAGGCCAGCCGCTACCCAAAACGCCACTCTCAGATTTAAAAACAGTGCCAGTACAATAAACACCATGGCAATACCACTGAGTGCGTTTTTGGTAAGTAGCGACAAACGCTCGGTGATCAGTGTGCTGCGATCGTACCAGGTTTCCAGCTCCACGCCTTCGGGCAAAATACCGCGCTCATGCCATTCGTCCACCAGCGCATTTGCCTGCTTTACAATCGACTCCACATCGCCGTATTCATCCATGATCACCTTAATACCATAGCCGTTTACACCGTTATAGCGCGATAAAGCATAGGCATCATCGGCAAACATATCGGTGATGTTAGTCACATCGCCTACGGTTAAGTAAGTGCCGCTGGCGTTTGCCAGCAGCGGGATACTGGCAAAATCCGCTTTGTAATAGGCCTGTTCTGAGGCTTTCAGGCGAATTACTTTGTCTTTGTTGCGCAAACTGGTGGTTAAAGCCGTTGCCGACTCTGCATTGATGGCATTGGATACGTCATCGATAGTGAGGCCGTAGGCCTGTAGCTTGGCTTCGTCGATTTCAATCGACATCATGTGATCAACATAAGAGCTGGGCGACACCTGACTGATACCGTCTTTGGCCAGCAACTCACGCTCTAATTGTTCACCCAATTGCTGCAAGGTTGCTGTGTCGGTATCGCCAAACAGTTGCACCCAAATTACGTGCTCCTGGCGGCGGCCTTTTGAAATAACGGCTTTCTCGGCGTCCGACGGAAAGTTAAAAATCGCATCGACCTTGTTTTTTACATCGGTCATCAGTGTGTCTAAATCGTAGTCGGTTTGCTTCTCAATTTGCACTGAGCTGCCACTGGCAGATGACGTAGAGGTAATGCGTTTTATACCAGGTACAGACTCCAGCGCGTTTTCGATTTTAATGGCAATGCCTTCTTCGGCTTGTTTAGCGTCACCGCTGTCGTAGGTCATAGAAACCGTAACAAAGCGCGGTTCCATGCTGGGAAACGCCTCTTTGCGCAGTTCGTTTACCGACAGCACGCCTGCCAAAATAACCGCCATCATTAATAAATTGGCAGCCACACTGTTGTTGGCAAACCAGGCAATGATGCCTCTGTGTTGCGTACTCATGACGACACTCCTACCACTTGTGGGCTCACCCGGGTACCAACCAAGTAACTGTTCAGTGGGCGGGCAACAATACGCGCTTTGGCAACGTTAGCCAGCGGCTCGATATACGCCTTGCCATCCGCCTGAAACTTCACCGTTGGGGTAAATTTGCTTAATGTATCCTGGGCATCCAGGTACCACACTTCTTGCTTTTGCGAGATGGCACTGGCGGGAATTTCCCATAACCCGTTATAGGTTTTGCCTGCAATGTGGGCGGTAACATAGGTGCCAAAGTACAACGGCGTTTCGCCTGTTAAAGGCTGCTGCACTTCAACTATCAGTGAACGCTGTCGTGAACTGGTATCCAAATGCTGCTCGATGCGCTTTACCTGACCTTGCCATTGATTCAGGCCATCCATATCTTCTATCACCACAGGCCACGACTCTGTGCCCAGTGATGCCACCGAAGGTAGGTTCTGCCACTGACTGGCCGACAACGGAATAGCAATCTCAGCTTCCGACGCTGAATACAACTGCGCGATACTGGTACCGGACTGCACAAAGCTGCCGGGTTGAATATCCCGGGTGATCACAACGGCATCAAAAGGCGCCACAATTTGTGTAAGCGCCAGCTCGCGCTCGGCGGTTTTTAATTGCGCTTTGGCTTCATCCACACTCGCTTGAGCGGCTTGTAAATAGGGCTCTCTTAATACCAACGGAGACTCTGGCTCCCCCTCTAACCCGGAGCGCTTCCAGTTGTCTCTGGCCTGAATGCCTTGTAAGCGCTCTTCTTCCAACGCGACAGTAGCGGTTTCAACAGCCGCTTTTGCAGAGGCTACTGCCTGCTGATATGCAGTGTCGTTCAAATACGCGATGATTTCGCCTTTGCGAAATAGCGCGCCGGTTTCAAAGTGCGGCGACAAACGCACTACCTCGCCACTCACTTGCGCAGTGAGCGATAGCAGATGTTTAGCGGCGACTTCGCCATAGCCATTCACTTTAGCCTGATAGGTTTGGGCTTCGACTTCCAGTACGCCTATAGCCGGCAAACTGGCTTCCTGCATTTGTGGGCCTGAGCCAATTTGCACTGGTGTATTTTCACCCGCCGCGGGCTTCGCCTGTACCGGGCCAGCATTGGCAGCACCCTGAGGCGCACCCGGAGGGCCAGCATGACCAGACTGCCCAAACACACTAATAGTGACTAGCACCAATACCACCAGTGCACCGGCGGTGCCAATAACGCGTTTTGCTGTTGAAGTCATGCTGATACTCCCAGGCCCAGTGCCAGGCCTAAACTAATTCGGTTAGATAATTGATTAAATTGCAGCTGTAACCGCTGGGCTTGCAGGTCGTAGGTTTGCTGGTATACCGATAGCAAATCCAAAATATCCACCAGCCCTTGTCGGTATTGCTGGGTATAGGTGTCACTACTGCGTTTGGCATTGGCCAGCGCGTCTGTTTTGGCTTGATACTGACGAGCCAGGCTTTTCTCTTGCCCAATGCCGTCCTGTACTTCCTTTACCGCCGTTAGCAACGTGCTTTGGTAGCCCCACCAACTGTTTTCTACCGCCAATTCCTGAATGTCGATATTGGCGCGCAATTCCCCGCCCTGAAATAACGGCGCAGTTAACTGCCCCAGCAAAGACCAAACCGGGTTAGTAAACAAAGCCTGTGAAGGTGAAGTTCCGGTATCAGAAAGCGCGGCAGTTAGACTAATAGATGGCAGCAATGACTTATAAGCTACCCGGGTGTTGTATTCCTGCGATTGGATATTGGCGTAGGCAGCCATTAGATCCGGACGGCGCGCTAAATCCTGCTCTGGCAGGCTGGTAAGTGGCAGAAGCACCTCAGGAAAATCCGTTGCCACCGGCAGGTCGCTTACCGTTAAGTCAGTTCGGCCCAGCAGTACCGCCAGCGCGCGTAACGACTGCGCAAGGTTTTCCTGATAGGCGGCAATGTTTGCTTCGCTGTTGGCCGACGAGGTACGAGCGTTGTCGAGATCTTCCAATGCACCAAGCCCAGTGCGATACCGCTTGAGGATCACATCCTGGTTATTTTTAAGCAACGCCAGGCGAGCCTGCTCATTGTTGATAAGCTGCTGATAATAGGCTACTTCCAGATAGCCGCGCATCACTTCTGCCACTAATGTATTGGTAACAGAGGTTAGCTCAGCGTCGCTGGCGGCAATTGCCCATTGTGTAGCCGAAACCTGATCGCCCAGTTTTTGCCAGATATCGGCTTCCCAGCTAACGGTAAGGCTGGCGCTGTAGCTGTTGTCGCTATCTTGCTGACGGGTGCCATTTAATCCTGCACTTACGCCAGGCAAGCGTGAAGCATTAGCAACCCGCTTTTGTGCTTTGGCCGTTTTTAAACTGATGAGTTGTTGCTGTAGACCCGGATTTCCGGCAAGCGCTTCGTTAATTAATGCTGACAAGCCAGGCACACTCACCAGTTCAGTGAGAGTGGTAACCGACTCTGCCTGTTCAGGCATTGCTTGCCAGGTTACGCCATTGCCCGTATTGCGCTGTGCGCTTTCGCTGTGGTCGCCGGTGTACTGACTGGCACAACCAGACAAGGCCAGCGCCAGGGATACCGCCAGAAGTGTGATTCGCATACCGATACCTGTCAATCATGAATGGCATCAGCATACCCCTCTCCCGGTTAATGCCGGGTTAACGGTTTACCCGTCAGACGGGGTTCACTTACAATGTAATGTAAAGTCAGGTAAATAAATTGAGTTAATTAGGGCGTGTTGACTTTTTACGCAATAATCCGCATTTTTGAGCCAGCTTAGTTACCACCAGTGTTACGAACAAAATAGTGATCACCGTTACCACCAACTCAGCGCTATCTGTAAAGCGCCAAACACTTTTGAAGTACCGCAGTAATCCGGTGGAAATACAAACCAGAAGCAGTAAGTAAACAACATAGCCCGCGATAATTTTAACGTTAGTTAGCATCGTGTTTCCTTGAAGAGGGGCATAGCCCCTCGATCTATTCATCCGTTGTCGAAGTTGTGCGCTCGGACATCTTGTCGCCAATCTTACCTCCAGCGTAACTCAGGCCTCCAGCGAACCCTCCCAGAGCAATCCCTCCAAGACCACTAGACAGCCCACCTACTGCACCGGCACCTATTGAAGCTAAGAATCCACCGAGACTAAAATCTCCCCAACAATGTTCTGCACAGCCACCTGAAACCATTGTTAATTCATGTTGCTTAAGTTCATTCATATGTCGTCCTCTATATTTATCACCCTTAATGGGTGAATTAAATTTAACCAAATTAACTGGATAAACTAACTGGCTTTGGGTCGTGTTTTTTAATTCATAACATGTATCTATAAATTTACTCAGTCACGCTATCGCGATGTTTCAATTAAAGAACAACAATCAAAAAATAAATAAAAGCATTATGTTATGCATTCAGGTATGTTAAATCAGTTAACAAACAGCAAAGGGAGTGGGATGTTGCGGGCAATCATTGTGTTGGGTTGGTTACTGTTATTAAACGGTTGTGGTGGTGGAGGTTACCCGCTGTCTGCCGACGCGGATAGTCGCTATCTACTGATTGCCGATGACGCCTTTGCCGGTAGTTCGGTGAATGTGCTGGCGGGCGTTAAACACACTCTGTTTACCCACGAAAACTATCAGTATGCAGCCTATTACAATGCCCAGCGCTATATGGTGCTGGCCAAGCGTCACACCAATAGCAACACCTGGCAAACACAGGTTACCCCTTTTACCGGCAATGTAGACGATGCTCACAACCACATTAGCCTGGCGGTAGATGCCAACGACTTTGTTCACATTGCCTGGGACCATCACAATTCGACGCTTAACTACGCGCGCTCTACCGAACCCGGTAGCCTGGTACTCGAACGCAGGCCAATGACTGGTGGTTCGCAAGCCAATGCGGATAGATTAGAAAACAGTGTTACCTACCCGCAATTTTACGCGTTACCTTCGGGTGAACTGCTATTTGCCTACCGGGATGGTGGCTCTGGCCGTGGCAACCTGGTGCTCAACCGTTACAGCCCACAAAGCCAAACCTGGCAACGGCTACATAATGCAGTGCTGGATGGCGAAGGCAAACGCAGTGCCTACTGGGATATGTCGGTGGATGCCAACGGGGTATTGCATTTAGCCTGGATTTGGCGCGAAACACCTGATGTTGCCAGCAACCACGATCTTGCCTACGCCCGTTCCTTCGACAACGGAGACAGTTGGCAACAATACAACGGCAAGCTGTACTCATTGCCAATTACAGAGCAAGCATCTGACGTAGTCATGCCTATTCCACAAAGCCACAAATTGATGAATCCGCCTGTGGTAAT
>NZ_JBLBUE010000120.1:0-10587 GCF_047290655.1 Alteromonas sp. AMM-1
ACATAATAGTAAATTGAAAAGTAATGGCAACTGCAACCGCCAATTACGAACAAATGCCAAATGGCATGTGTAAACTTTTTCGACTTGGCTACGTAAAACAATACACCAATACTAAAACACAACCCACCAGCTACAATCAGCCACAGACCAGAACCAGGAAGTGCCTGGTACAAAGGGTAAATCAGCGCCAGCGCAATCCAGCCCATTACCAGATAGGTCATTACCGACACTTTGGGAAAACGGTGTTTGGCAATCAGCTTAAACGCCACGCCCCCCAACGCCAGCAGCCAAATACCAATGGTTGCTGCAATACCCAGTGTGCCGCCAATGGCAACCAGGGTTAAAGGTGTGTAGGTTCCCGCGATCAATAAATATATGGCACTGTGATCAAACAACTTCAGTACGCCTTTGGCCTGCTGATGGGTAACCGCATGGTAAATGGTAGATGCCAGAAACATAAAAATAAGCGTTCCACCATAAATAGCGGATGCCGTAATACTCACAGAGGATTCTGCCCGCAACAGCATAAACACTAACCCAACAATCGCCGCAACAAAGCCCAGTCCATGACTGATACTGTTCATCCATTCTTCCAGTACTGAGTACGCGCGGTGTTTTAGGGTTGTCATAACTGCTCCGACCATTCAATAAGTACAGTGTAATAACTCAGCGTACACTTGTACACCGTAACTGTTGCAGTTTCGTGGCAAATAGTCATTGAGTATTGAAAAACCGAAGGATTTAGATCCTCCGTCATCCCGGGCTTGACCCGGGACCTACTCAAACAGGCCGGGATCTTAATTAACGTCACCCCGGGCTCGCCCCGTGGTCTACTCAAATAACGTACCGAAACCAAACAAGGTCCCCGCCTTCGCGGGGATGACTTGTTAGAAAGCGGGGATGACAAAAAGGAAATGCGGACGACGAAAAAGGAAGCGCGGATGCCCCTCTTTCTCGTCACCCCGGGCTTGACCCGGGGTCTACCCAAACAGCGTACCGGGGCTGAAAGAGAGAATCAACCAAACGGCTTATACCACGTCGAATGTTACTTCTACGTTGCCGCGAGTCGCATTTGAGTAAGGACACACTACGTGGGCTTTCTCTACCAGCGCTTGCTTATCGGTATCCACATCGCCCAAGTCAACGATAAGTTTAACGGCAATCGCAAAGCCAGTGGGAATGGGGCCAATGCCCACTTCGCCGGTTACTTTAATATCGGCAGGCAGCTTCACTTTTTCCTGGCCAGCCACAAACTTAAGCGCACCAATAAAGCACGCTGCGTAACCAGCAGCAAACATCTGCTCTGGGTTGGTACCCTTACCATCGTCACCACCCAAGCCCTTTGGAACCGACAAACCGGCTGCTAAGCGCCCGTCATCAGATGCCACTTTTCCATCGCGACCACCTGTTGCTGTTGCCACACCTGTATATAACACTTGATCTAATTTATGCATAACATGTCCTCTTGGTTGTGATTTACATTTCCCTCCGAAGCTTCAGAGGGAACAGATACTTTGCATGCAAAATAAAATAACAAAGCAATGATTGCCTTGCAACTACTTTGTATGCAAAATATAAAGCAGAGGTAGCCAGGCATGCATGAACACGACTTATTAAAACTTGAGAACCAGCTTTGTCATCGCTTTTACAGCGTGTCGAACGCGTTTACCCGCGCCTACCGGCCGCTGTTAAAATCACTGGATATTACTTATCCGCAGTATCTGGTAATGATGGCAATGTGGGAACAAGACAAGCAAACCATCTCGCAACTGGTTGAAAAGTGCCGGATTGACGCAGGTGCGCTTACCTTAATCCTGCAAAAACTGTCGCAGAAGGATTTTGTTGAAATTACCCCTTCGTCACATGATAAACGGGTAAAAGTAGTAGCGTTAACGCCTAAAGGGCACGCCACAAAAGACGACGCATTGGCAGTGCCCAAACAGCTTTTGTGTCAGTTACAAAACCTGGATGCAGCAGAAATGAACCAGCTTAAAACCCTGATCGACAAGCTGTACTGTGAGTTAGCCGGTCCTACAGGTAACGATTAAAACGAGCTTACAGGTGGCGCTGGGTAAGTTCGTACCCTGCCCAGTAAAATGGATGCCGGTAGCGAGGCTGGCTGCGCATATCTTGCATGGTATTGATCAGCGCTTTATTGGTATCGCCGGTGCGTAAATACGCTTCGTAATACGCGCTGGCAAACGTTAAAGACGCCCTGTCAGCCACTTCCCAAAGAGTTGAGACTACTTTTTTCGCCCCGCCAATTAAGAATGCCCGGCTAATGCTCATGGTATTGGAGCCCGTGAAATGACGTCCCTGTGCCGTGGCACACCCGTTTAAAAATACGAGCTCATTGGAAAACTGCTGATTGCGGATTTCAAATTCGCTAATAAATGCCGATCCCATTGAGCTTTGCGACTGCGCGTTCAATACCAAGCCTACATACTGAGGTTTGAACGGATCGTAAATATGGTGCGCGGCTATATGCAACACGGCAGAAGTTCTGGCTTCCTCTGAAAACAGTGCGTCTCTGCTGGCTGACTCTCCCACCAAAGCACGGGCATCCGATGCCTCAAATAAACCCGTAAGTTTCTCAGCTTCAATTGCCGACCACGGCAAAGGTTGTAAATCAGCCATCCAAACAGGCATAGACTGCGAGCTATTTACTATAAGTTCTGGCACCGACAATAATCTGAACGCAGGCCGGTTTTGCTGAACGCCGTTTATTTGTGGCGTAGCGAGCGACAGCACCTTAATCACCGATTCAGGTGGCTGCCGCAAACTGAGCGCCAGGCCGTTCACTGGCATGTCCTGAAACACCTGATTAGTTACCACGTACCACACGGGCCCGCTGCCCGCAGTCAGTTTTTGCGGAAAAATCCGCTCCGCCAGTAATCTGAGTGCGCTGTCTTCTATGGGTTGTCGCTGGCTAATGGCGCTATGCATGTTGCGAAGCAGCTGTTGTAGCTCAGATAAATCCCCTAACGAGGCCGTTTCAACGCTATCTTGTGTTACACCAAAAACATAGCCGGTTGTTTCACCTGCCACATAAAACCAAAGTTGTTCGAATGGTTTCAGCCTGGCCTGCACCACCTCAATGCTTACAGATTCAGGTAAGTCCGCGCTGCCATATTCAACCGCTGACGTAGCGGGTAAACCCTGTTTTGCATACACCAGGCGCTCTAAATCCCAAACGATGTGATGCGTTAAACTCGCCTGTGCAGAATCGCTATCGAGTACTTCGGCCTGTAGTTCGCTCACATGTGTAAGATCGCGCCCACCGAAAGTATTAAATGTGGTGGTTAAGCCGTTGGTTAACTGATTAAGCTGCATACTAATTTGCAGCACTTTACGGGTATTTTCGGTCTGCTGGGTTTGCATTAGATGTTCAAACCACAGTTGATAAAATCCGAAAATTTGATTTTGAAGTGCAGGAGCCATTTCCCCAGCATCCAGTTTGCTCAGCAAGCTATAAATAAACTGGTGAGTATTTTCAGCAAAGTCTGCAGCAACAGGTGAAAACGTCTTTAAGCTTAAGAATCGAAATTTAAGCAACCGGGCCTGAACAAGAAGTGCTGGAGAAGCGCCAGATTCCAGGCTTTGCATTGCGCTAAACACCCTGTTTGCTAAATCGAGCTGTGCGTGTTCAAGGGCAAACTCAGCTAACTGAATGTGCCCGGTTATTTTCAGATTATCGTAACCACTGATAGCAACTTCTTTTTCCAGCCTATCCAGCAAAAGCAACTGTTTCTGCGAGTCGAACACTCCCGATTTAATCTGACTGACCAGGCTCAGGATACGATCTCCCGAAGACCCGGATTCGTCATTCAACAGCCTGGCACAAGCTGGCAGGTAGGCAGATATTTCGTCGGTTCTTTGCGTCTCTACTGCTATGTGGGTAAGCAAGCACTGTATACGGGCATACTTTGCTTCATTGCTGTTTTGAGCAATGGAGGCGGCGTTAAGCAGAAAAACACGCGATTTTTCGTATAAGCCCACATTAAAATAATTAATACCAAGCAGATGATAAATGTGATTTTCCAAATCTGGATCGGGTTGAGATTGCAATAACTCCAATGCCGAAAGCAAGCTGATCTCTGCATGGTGATAGTCAAACAACTGGGTGTATAACCAGGCGAGGTTCGACAGCACTATCAGTTGTTGTTTCAGTAGTGCACCGTTGCGTATCCCATGTGATGATGTTGCTATATGAAGCGCCTGTTTCTCTGTATTTAACGCGTTGCGCAACAGTTCACTTTTGTAGTCTGGTTGTAGCCTCGACTCGGCTATGAAAAAAAAGCTCTGGGTATCGTAAAGGTTAACCAACGCAGGTAAAACAATGGCGGTAACAGGTATCTCTCTTTCAAGTTCAAAGGCCTCTGCGAGTAACGTTTCAGCATCCCGCAACCGTTCTTGGTGAATTGCCAGTTCAGCCATGAGTATCGATAACTTCAACGCCATTGGCGCACAGGCATCCCTATCCCAGGTTTGAAGTGAAGACAGATATTCATCGGCCTTGTCCAACTGGCCTTGCAATAACGCGATCTCGGCCAGAATAAGTGCGGCTTCAACTGTTGCTTCAGACTTAGTATCACCACTTAATTCGGTAATAACACGTTCAGCATCCGGGTACTGATATAAATTAAAATGCATCCAAACCAAAGTGGCTGCAAGGATCTGCGAAGAATGGGGATCGGCCTTTTGGTTTAGCCAGTGGTTTAACCTTAATGCTGCGGCCTGTTGAGCCGCCGGAACACCGCTACTCCAGTCTGCGGCGATTTGTTCCAGTAAAACAAATTCAAGGCCAGATAGGGGAACACTGCTAATTTCCGTGCGATGCGTTTCGCATTGCTCTAAGGTGATATTATTTCTGGTAAAAATCAGGTTAGAAAATCCATAAGGACCAGGTAAAACAAACTCTGTCGACGCCGAGGGAGTACTAATAATCAAAAGGATTGTCAGTAAACCCGAAAAATTACAGAATTTGCTCACCTACGCCCCACTTATCAATTTAACCTGTGTTAGATTTCGCAGCGCCAGAACGGTGCTACCGGCGTGTCATCTGTTGCCGATTTAGCGGTATCAACTTTGGCAACTTTCTCTCTGGCCTCAATGCATTTTTTCACTAAACCAGGAGGCATATCCAGCGCAATAGTCTCGTTTTCCTTTTGCGCAGCCCAGTGCTTGTGATCAGACCAATAGTAATCGTGCTGCATTAAGCGCACACCGGCTTCCTGCTTTAATGAAATCACGTCTAACAGCAATTCGTCATCCGCTTCTTTTACGGTGTAAAACAACTCTTCATTGTTATGTTTTACCGGGTAATACACCATCATATAGGGCTCGCTGGCCTGTGGCATTACCGTTATTACCACTATGTTTTCTTTTGGCAGGTACTTAGCCAGTAACCGATCTCCCTGAACAGGCAAATAGCCGGCATGTGTATACGATCCACCGCTTCCCTGGCCGCTTACACTCCAGTAACCATCGTAATCACTATGACTCATTGTTATTCCTCATTTAACAGTACAAAGGTAAGTAAGCCGGGCATGTCTGATACCGCCAAAGCACTTGCCATGCCTGGCATATCTGGTACACCCGGCAACGCAGATGCAGAATGTTGAAGGATTTGTTTAAACGCAGATGCCACAATTACGCTGGCCAACGGCCCCAAATACCCTTTGCGGCGAATAGCCGGCGTATGCTGAACATATTGCGCTTCCCGCAAAATGTAATACCACAAGGGCGTGTGGTGTTTTAACACATCGCCATTCGCCACCTGCGCAAACAACGAGGTTACCGGTGTATCCATATTGTCGGGCGTGAGTAGCGGAAAATCACTGAGTACCGCACCTACAGGGAGTGCGGCTATTTTATTTTCGTACACTTGTGCCAACGGAGTATTTTCATTCCAGCTTCGCAGTAAGTTGCGAATCGCCAGCACGTTGTTAGGCCACATCAGGCCGGGAATAACAATGGTGTTTTTAGGGCTTAAGTGCACAGCAGCCTGCTTGCCTTTAGGCTGAGCTCTGAATTCGTCGGGAGTGTAAAAAAAGCGCGCCCAGTTTACGCAAACTTCAGGCGGAATGTGAGTGAACCCACTGGTGAAGTAATCACTGCCCGCCCGATAGTTAAACAACTGGCGCAGCGTTAAACGCGTTTTGTGTTCATTTAACACGTACTCGGGGCGAACCATGGCATGACCAAATCGAAATACCGCCGTATTGAACGCGTTAGTGCCAGCTAACTCCTGCTCACTAAACAGCGCATCCATGCAGTCTGCTGCACCAAAGTACGCAGTCCACACTTCGTCCCATAAAATGCGCTTTAAAAAGTCGTGAACCACAATGTGCAAATAGCGGTCCGTTACAATTTGCCGGGCCATGTTATAAAGTGCAGAAGGGCTATATGCAGTATTTGGCTGCGCAGATAACTGTTTAACCACCGCGTTGTGAAAGCGAATAAACAGCACATGAAGCTGTGCAATAAGCAGGTTTTCTTCGTTGCGGGTATCGGCTATCAAGGGCGCCCCCGCGTCTCCCCGAATAAAATCGTAGGCACCACTGCCAAGTTTTTTAACCTTTAGTTTGCCGCTTTGCTGATCAACAAACGGCTCGTTGAATCCGGTGCCGTACAGACTTGCCAGGTCGAGTACCGGGCGTGCTCTGGGTACTTTTCCGTCGCCGTGTATGGTGCCCATTAACGGTGTATCGGCTGTAGCAAAACGCTGTAAATCGTGATCGATAAACTGGCCAAGATAGGTATAACCGGCAGGCAGATCATGCTCTCCCAATTCCGCCAGGCCGCGCTGGGGGACCTTTGAGATGGCTTCCCCCAAGTCAATCAGCATACCGCGGGTTAACGGAGAGGTTACGCTTTTAGCAATGTGAGGCTGGCCATCCATAGCAACTATTCCTGTCTATTCCATTTCCAGATAAAACCCAATTTCCTGCGGCGTGTTGTGGTTTTCATCTGATACTTCCACGCTGTACTCGCCAGCATGTACCTGATCGCGGGTAAGTGCCACCAGCAACTCCCCTTGTTCGTTACCTTTTACCTGGTATTCAAGCACCAGTCTGGCTGATGCTTTTGCCGTTACCCTAACCCAGTAGGTGGCATCCGGTTGGGCAAAGTACGTTTGTACCATGAGCGCCATTACGTCGCTATCTTTTCGCAATACAAACACCGGCAAAGACGACGCCGAAGAACGCACCGTTTCCAGGTATTCAACCTGCGAACTTACCAATCCGCCTGGCGCACTGCCACTTTGCCATACCGCAAAACTCAAAGCACAGGCCGCCAACGTACACGCACTGGCACGCAAAGGCGTTGACCAGCAATACGTGCGTATCCATTGCAACACGCCGGATTCAGCACGGTTTTTATTCACTGCGTCTACCAGGGTTTGACGGAACAACTGATCGATTTCCAGCTTGTCTACTAATTCGGGATGGTCTAACAAATACAACTCAAACTCCATGCGCTCGCTGTCTTTTAGCTTTTGTTGTAAATAGCGCTGATGGAATTCTGCTTGCTCAAATTTTGAGATGTTTTGTGTCATGAACGTTACCTTCACTACGGCCCTTCATTACAACCACGTTGGCAATGGAACACTTCGGCGGAAGTACAATTATTAATCCGCTGTAACAAGTGATGCGACGCAATGGGTTCTCTCACCCCATGATGAACTTGTGCAGCTGGCAGTGTTTCACCGCACAACAACACAACCAGCCCACACCCCAACAAAGACACCAGTGACAAATCGCTTATCGGTTCATTGATAGCTGCGCTCAGTTTTTGTTTTAAGCGCTGACGCGCACGATACAGCACGCGGTCGAAATGCTCAGGTGACAACGACAGTAAATCGCAAAGATCTTCTTTGGGCGTGCCATGCACAAAATACTCAACCAGAATATCCCGGTCTCTTTCTACCGGCATTTCATTGAGAACGCTTGATACCAACGAGACAATTTTTTCCCGCTGACACCGCTGAGCCGGACCATCCAGCTCTGCAAACAACGTATCGAGTTCGTCCGTGCAATCGGTTTTCTGGCGCTTTTCTTTGCGCTTGTGGGCTATCAGTAAATTGGTGGCGGTACGATGAACAAACGCACTTAAGGCAGCCGCTTCTCGAATGTCACCTGCCCGGGCTTTTACCAGGCAAATACACAAGGCTTCCTGTGCCAGATCGCTGGCCATGCTGTGGTCGTGACAATCGTTAAACAACATAAGATACAGCGCGCGCCAATACCGGCGCACGAGTTGTTCTTCTGCAGACTTACTGCCTGAAACAATACTACTTAACAGAGATTCAGGTGAGCCCGAGATGGCAGGATTATTCTCAGGTGACACCGCATTCTAACTATATGAATTTATGATAAATAAGAGGCTAAGGGAAAAGTGAGAATGAGGCAAGATTAATTGTTAAAAAGTGTCTATAAATTGCGCCATGCCGATCTCCAAGCCTATTCCCTTGCCTGTCCCGGGGTCTTCTCGAAGACCGGGCAGATGCCTGACAAGATCCCCGCCTTCGCGGGGACGACGAAATAGAACTCGGGGAAGACTAAATAGAACTCGGGGATGGCGAAGTAGAACTCGGGGACGACGAAATAGAATTCGGGGATGGCGATGTAGAAGACCACGGAATATCAACGAATAACAGGAATATAAAAATTTCTTAAAATTAAGTGAGAGAAAACCAATACACGTGGCACATCACGGTGTAGGTAGCAGAATTAGATATGAAGTACTCATGCAACTAAGCAAAAACCAACGAAGTCACAAGTATACATTACAGGAAGATGTTCACTTGCGTATTGGTATCAAACCACCTGCCGATATTGTTACGCCAGACGTGTCATTATTACGCAGTGGTCGTTTGATCATTAAAAAAGGCTACCAGTGGAATGGCCCCAAATGCAGGGGATTCTGGTGTAAAAATGCGGTACGGGGAGCCTTGATTCATCATGTGTTATGCCAGCTTATGCGCGAACAGCACTTACCAGATACCTGTAAATCAGTAGCCGACAAAACCCTGATGCTGCAATGCATCGACGATGGCACACCATCTATAGTGGCCCGATTGCTGTACTCTCTTGCCAAGCGAGAAAATATTGTTCCGGTGAAACACAATACTTTTGAAGCGTGCGACACCGACATTAACCGTTCCAACTGCTAATCGCACTCAACAAACTGCTACTGTGCCAAGGGCAGTTACATACCATAAATTTTTACGTCGCCAGCCTGGCCGTCGTAATTGTATCCACCGCCGGAATAACTAAAGGCATCTGAGTAATACACAAAATGTGGTGAACTGCTTTGATAAACAGCTTCGCCTCCCTCGCTTTTTATGTATCCGCATATCTGGTTGTAGGCAAACGCATTCCAGCCAGGACTCAACACCGACGTAAATGAAGCCGCTACCGAAATGGGTTCAGCATTACTGAACACTTTATTCCACAAATCGGCGCAGCCTGCGCTGTCGGTTGTAGAACCTACCGGCCAGCCAACCGAATTAAAGTTAACCGACTGGTTGTCAATTAAAATGGGCGAACTTTGCTTTATCTGATACTTGGCATGCAGCAGTGCCACGCCACTTTTAAATGCACTGGATGTAGCAATGGTAGTGGCATCGTTTGCATCGTCGCTAAAATCCACAAATCTTGGCGCAGCAACCACCGACAATATGCCAATAATTACGATCACAATGATCAGTTCAATTAAGGTAAAACCCTGGTTTTTGTTTTTCATTATAAATTTACCCGACAACTTCAACACGACACGCAATAATACTTAAAAATGCAAACGATTGCGTTCATGCCAATCGTCACCTCGCGGTAATTAATCGTATTTATGCTGCCTATATCTGTATGGAACGAAAATTATTCATGTGTATCTGTACGATTTTTGCTGCAAAGCTAGTATGCTTCGCACATTGAAACATTACTTATCTGGACCTCATGAACCTTACACACCTGCTTACGCCTCAGGCACAAAAAATGGAGTCTTCGCTGGTTCGCGAGCTGCTGCAATATTCTCAACAGCCAGACATTTTGTCGCTGGCTGGCGGCCTGCCCGACGAAACACTGATGCCTCCACTGCCCACACTTGCTCCCGTGGCTTCTTTTGCCCAATACGGCCCAAGTGAAGGCGAACCTGCACTTCGCAAACAAATCAGTGAAATAATCAGCGAGCGTGGGCTGTCGGTTGAGTTCAAACAGGTATTGGTTACCAATGGTTCACAGCAAGGATTGGATTTAATCAGTCGCCTGGTGCTGAATCCAGGCGATGTAATACTTACTGAACAGCCGACTTATCTGGCGGCATTACAGGTATTTCAACTGCAAGGCGCGGTAGTAAAAACGGTTGAGTCTGACGAAACAGGCATGAACCCCGACGCCCTCAAAGCAGCCATTGAGCAATACAACCCCAAAGCGGTGTATTTGATTCCTAACTTCCAGAATCCGGCAGGACATTGCTACAGTTTGTCGCGCCGCGAAACCATTGCCAGTATTATTGATGCCAGCAATATTCTGCTGATTGAAGACGATCCATACCGCGATCTGTACTACGACGAAGTAGTGATCA
>NZ_JBLBUE010000121.1:0-10547 GCF_047290655.1 Alteromonas sp. AMM-1
AACAAGGTTGAAGCAGGTTGTTGATGCAGCATAGCCATTCCTTAGCGTTGCAAGTCTTTAAAAAGCACCATGTATTCATTGGCCATACGTTGTGCAGAGAAGTGTTCCTCTACAAACGCTTTTGCACGCAGACCATATTCTTTGGCTTTGATGGTATCAGATAACATCTCACGCCAATAGCCTTTCAGTGTTTCCCGTTCACCCAGTGGCGCCAGCAGACCGGTATCATTGTGAGTAATTAACTGATCGATTCCCGGAATTTGATAAGCCGCTACGGGGGTGCCCATGGCACAGGCTTCCATCAGGCAACGTGGCACCCCTTCCAAGGTGGATGTCATCACAAATAAATCGAAGGTTTTGAGCATAGCCAGGCGATCATCGCGGAACCCTAAAAAGTGAATGTCGGGTTTGCTGGGCAGCGAGCGCGCTTTTTCTTCCAGGCGGGCGCGGTCGTCTCCGTCGCCAAGGAACAACAGTTCAACTGGCATACCTTCCTGATGTAAATCATCAAAAATGGTCAGGATATCGTCGATATTTTTGCGACTGATCATTTGTCCGATAAAACCCACTCGCAGCTTCTCGGTTTCTGCCGGTATAGTCTCATCGGTGCGAACCGCTTCTACTTCCGATAAGTCCACTCCATTCTGAATGTAATGCAATTTGTCTTTGCGAACACCAATGCGGTGCATATCTTTCATCAGTTGCGTGGATAACGGCACGATTGCATCGCCGTACTTCATAGCCTGACAACCCAGCCAGATAAAAGCGCGTAGCTTCAAATCCTTAGCGTTTTCAAAGCCGTGTGGGGTAACAACAGAAGGGATACCGGCTTTTTTCGCCGCCCACACACCAAGAATATCTGACTTGTATCCATGTGTATGAATAATATCAATATTTTCTTGTTTAATTAGCGCTACCAGTTTGTCGACTACTGAAATGTCGAATTTGTGCTTCATTGGCAGTTCAAACGTTCTGCCGCATTTTTGCTTAAACTGTTTAACCAGTTCCAAATCCTGTGAATCGGTTTCCAGCGTGGTGGCCAGTAGTGACTCAGTGGTGTCGGAAGGCAGGTGGCTGGCAAGGGCCAACACCCAGCGCTCGGCACCATAGAAACCAGTGGAACAAATGAACTGTAATATTTTTATTTTTTTATTTTCCATAAGACGATGTTCCAAAGGTTTTTATTATTCCTCCCAGTGTACCAATGGTGCGGGCTGGGAAATACACACAATAAAACTTTATCACCTCAAGCAATGAGGTGTTTGGTCTGACTAACTTATACAGTCGTGTACTGTAGGCTAGCACTGGAAGTCCGGCTGCTATCAAACACAATACCGCAAACACGGTAAAACCTGCAATCAGGCTAAGCAAAGCCACTAGCAGACAGGCGGGCATGGCCAGTGGCACAATAAAGCTCGGCCACTCACGTAATGGGATTCTACGGTCTTTAACGGAGGCGAGGTTAGACTGGCCACGCCATATTTCCTTCTCGAACATGGCACCTAATTGCTTATCTTCCCCAATATGCACATATTGAGCTGCACTGGTATAGAACAATTCACCGAGTTGATTTACCTTGTCGGTAAAATAGTAGTCTTCACACGTTATCAGGTGCTCCGGGAATTGACCCGCGGCATAAAATGTTTCTTTGGTTAGCAATAGGTTTCTGCCGGGTAAAAAGTCAACCGGGCAGTCGATAGCGGCATTGCTCAGAGCCACGCGAATGTGCTCCAACGGAGTGGGACTGTCGGATGGTATTTGCATGGCGCTGACCAGTCTGGTACCAGGGCGCTCTGTCAATACCGCCAGGCAGGCCGCTAACCAGTTGCGAGAGAGTTGAATATCGGCATCGAGAAACGCAAGATAATTACCACTCGCCAGCTCTGCGCCCCGGTTACGTGAGGCAGAGATAGTCTGCTCTGGTTTGGCAAAAATCACCTGAAACGATACCTCGCCGCAGGCTTGCTTAAGCGCCTCCGATACTTCGGTATTTTGCGAAACCAGAATGATTTCCATTGCGTCTGCCGGGTAATCCTGAGCTGCAATGGATAACAGTGTCTCGCGCAGCATTTCCTCACGCCCTTTGTGTGGGATCACAAAGCTGATTGTGTGATTTGTCATGACAGCTTCCTTCGCAATGCTGGCACGCGTTTTTGTAGCTGCTGCCACTCGCGCTTAACGGACAGTCTCTTTATTACATGGAAAACATAACCTTGCCAGCCCTTATCGCGCTGAATACTCACAGGAAATTTTCCAGCGGTTTCCACGACAGTGGGCGACGTTGCGCATTCTATAGTATCAATGCCATAGTTTTGCATCAGTAACGCTAAGATGCGCGTGTAGTGTTTTTCGTTGCTGCCACTAATTGCATTTACAACGTAGTGTTTTATTTCGGCGGCTTTCGCTCTGAAACGCAACGCATTGTCCTCACTGGTATAGGTGGCAGCAATAGACAGTACCGCTACTTTGCGCAAATCCTGCGCCGACCAGGTTTGATTGGGGTACTCCAGAATGTCAGGCTTTTCCAGATAAGGATACTCGTTGTCTGCCATCCAGTGGGCGTAATGCACTAAACAGGCAACCGCGTAATAATAGTCCTGGTTTTTACCCACGACGCTCTGAATGTCCAGATAGCGGCACACTGCCTGTAGAAATACAGTATAAAACCAACAGTTTTCCACATTATCCAGGTTTCGTGTTTCAGCAATATCGTCATCTGGTGATACCGTATGGCGAATAATGTACGACACCTGCTGTAAGTACTGCAGATCGTTGGTGATTTCAAAGCTGTCTAACAGCGCCATCACGTAATTGGCTGTACCCCGGTCGAGTGGGTAAGTGCCGGTGCTGATATTCTTCAAATCAATGCGATGGCGATTTTTATAGCTTAACAGCAAACCAAACAGAGTGTCGTCGCCTTCGTATACCGTTGTGATCCAGTCGGTAAGGCCCAGCACGGCCTGTTGAGCAGCCTGACAACCGGTAAGAAAATAATACAGTTGTAATCCGGTAGTGTAACAATGTTGGCCACCCGGGCCGCCACCGCCAGCATGATCCTGATAGGCATTACCCTTGTGGTGCCTGGAATACGTGCGGTGTGTTGCGGTTTCAGCCGGCAAATAATGGTCGGTGTGCCAGAATAGCCCCTGATTGTATTCTGGCTTGTCCAGTTCGGTGTGGTATATATCAATATCAATGATATGTCGGGCCAGATCGTCAGCCAGTTCGCGCCAGCGTTGATCGCCGCTAATGAGCCATTGTTTCAGGAAACCCAGCAAGGGATCATACTGATTGTTGTAATGCGATGTAAACAGAGTGTCGCCTGTGTAGCCATCGGTTTCATGATCGGCATATAAATCACCAAAGTGCCGCCAGCCATATTCATCGATAGCTTCGCGCTTGGCAAAAAACGAGCTGGGTCCGTCAAGGCCCTCGCTTATCAGTGATTGCAACGGGTCATTTAATAAATGTGCAGACAAACGGGGAAACACGCCGGTTGCCGTAAGCCAATCCGCTGAAATTGTTGCGTTAGCAATGGCGGCTTTGGCAACGGTGTCTGACTTGGCCTGTATTATCGCGCTGTGTGTTTTTTGTTCGCCTGGTTGCAGTTCTACTGACAACCCAGGCTCAGCTTTAAACATAGACCAGGAAATTTTACCGGGCTCTGCAGCCAGCGAGGTTGGAAAATTCTGCCAGAACCTGTCTGGGGAAACAGATAACTGTACGTTTTGGCTTGTTAGCAGTGCGGCAGGCTCTGGACGCGCAGGCGCCTGTTGAGTGATGCCATCAACAATAAAGTGTGTAGCTGGATCATGTATTGAAAGCTCGCGGGCATGGTTTACGTGATTGGGGCTATCCCAACGGGACCCTCCACTGGCTCGTTGCCATAAGTGGCCATCGAGATTAATCGAAACATTAGCGGTATCTGGTGATACCTGAATAGCTGCGTAGGCTTGCTCACTACTAATCGATAGGGACATATTGTCGATAAATACACTACGGGGATCGCCCAAATCCCAGGTGCCGCCGTTGTGTTCAGCCGGGTTGGTATTCGTTATTGTAGTGGTAATCCTGGCGAGCCCCAGGGCGGGCTCGAAGCCCAGTTTAACCTGAAGCTTAATTGGGGCTAAATCAGGGCGCCCGGCAGACAATTCATAGTACAACGCAAGGTGGATAAAGGCCGGAGAGCCATCGGGTTGATCGCAATATTTGGGCTCGACATGCCAGTCAGTCAGGCTACTGTGGTATTCGCTGAATTCACCGGTAAATTGGCTGTTAAACGAAAACGTCCAGCGTTTTCCAGCCAGCATAAAATAGCCGTCGAACAAGGTGGTTTTACTTAACTGGCACGCCCAATTACAGGTAGTGAGTGAAATCGTTGATTCTGACTCAAGCGATGCGACATGCTCCTGATTCACTTTTATAGCAGCTGTTTGCTTTGGTTCGACCCAGAACTGACTCTCGTTAATACCAGCTACAGGCGTATGACCTTCTAACAGTAGCCATTTTACGGAGTGATCAGGCCACCATGCCAAGGGGGTAAAAGCACACTTAACAAGTTGGTTGTCGTTGCGTTTACATTGAAGTGGCTGGTGAACATAACAGAGTCCCTGGGACAACGGGATGCCAATAGAAAACGACGCAGTATCGGCTTTACCGGATTCTGGCACACGTAATGAAAAGTGATGTTGTGATTGCATGTGTCAAAGATTGCTTGATCGAACTTATGAACTTCGCTTTTTAGCACTGCCAAATCGTCTGAATGCGTCAAAGTGAGTTTGTTTAATTATTTGTTAGCTAAACTCTACCGTTATTCGCTGTGTAAAAATACAGAAAAGATAAATCTATTGCTTTTTTATATTAAAAATTTGAGATTTCAACGCTTTTGCGACTACGAATAGACGTGTTAACCAATCTTTTCTCAATAACCGAATCATGAAAAGGTGGTAATGATGGTTAGATAATGACTGTTTGTACTGACTTTCGCCGCCCATAAAATCATATCTGGAACAGCCGCGTTGTGCGTAATAGCTTATCGCGTAGGTGTGTAAAACCAGTCCGGGCTGAAAACGATTGGAGGATTCGAGATAATTGATTCCAGACAGGTAAAAATACACCTGATCATTGGAAATCAGGTTGTACGTATAACCAATACAGAGATCACCGGCAAAAAAGCCTAAAATCTCACAAGTCGGGTCATTTGATGAAGACCGCATCAGGCTTTGATGAAATGACCTGAACGCCTGGTTATTAAATCCACTTCCCTGATCGGTATGTTGCCAGCGGTCCGCATGAAACCGGGCTAATTCTTCCAGAACGGGCTCTGGCGGCAGACTACCGAACGAGCGGACAGTGATGTCTCCAAAATGCGCTTGCAGGTATTTAATCGCTCTGCGAATTCGGCTTCTGGTATTGCTGGAACATTGTGCAAGATAATTGTCCTTGCTGGTAAAAGCGGGTTCCAGTAAAACTGCATAGCCAGGGATCGCGGTTGATTCGGCGAAAAAATCCGGGTGATTCAACCAGGGGGAGGGATTGGCAGTGATTTCCAAACGCCATTCCCGGGCTATACTTTTACACCAATTCAGAACTAACCTTACCGCTTTGTCGTGCCACTCTGGCAGCGCCAACAAGTCGTTAAACTCAATCCAGATTTGATCGCGCAGCATGTCGCCGGTCTTGTTGAACCATCCGCAGGTAAAGGGAGACCGCAGCCCTTTGGGAGGAGAGAGGACCACAAACACCGAGGCAACCAGGGTATCGCCACTAAAGCACTGCAGCCATAACGGTGATTTGTCTTCATTCTGCTGCAGCCAGGGTATGAGCCAAAATGGCTTAGTAAATGGTGTGGCAGAAGGAATATTTGCAGCCAGAAGTGATGTCGCATCAGCGACATCATTCAGGCTGTAGGTCTTTTGAACTAACAGTTGCAACGGCATGCTCTGATATTACCGCTATTGTTGTTCTTCTAGCTTCTTCATCAGTACCTTGTGTAAGGATTTTTGCGCGGGTGACGTAGGATAAATCCTGCCGAGCATGTTCTTGGCTCTGGCTTTGTCGCCGTCAAGAATCATGGCTTCTGCTGCATGTAACTGGATTTCTTTGTTATTTGCTGCTTTGCCAAGTGCTTTTTCAATGTAACTGCGGCCTTGTTTAACATCACCCTTTTTGATCAGGATATAACCCAGTGTATCAAGTGCAAATTCAGACTCTGGGGCAATACTAAACGCGGCTTTGGCCGCCTCCAGCGCCTTGTCGTAATTCCCCGCTTGAGTGTGAACGCCTGCCAGATTGTTGAGTGCTGCAAAGTCGTTAGGTTTTTCTACGAGGATACGATCATACAGGGTAATGGCGTCGCTATAAAAGCCATAAGCAGTAGCGTACTCGGCTGTTACAAATTTATATAACGTATTTTCCGGAGATTTGCCGACCTCAGTTTGTAAATAGTTCAAGCCAGACTTTGCATCTTCGGCCCCCGCCAGTGCAAAAGCCAGCAGTCTGGCGACCGCAAATCCAGGGTTATTTTCGTAGGAAGCGGTAAGCAACTTTACCGCGTCTGAATAACGCTTTTCATTCAGCGCTAATAGTCCTCGGGTGTGGGTCAGCGCGGCCAACTCACTGCCATCTTCTTCCAGAATAGAAATTGCACGTTTGGATTGTGCAAACTTGCCGGTTGATGCGGCTAAATGTGCTTCCAGTAACACCAGGCGCTTATCTTGCGGGAAGTAGGTTCTGGCTTGCTGTGTGGCTTCCATTGCACCGTCAAAATTACTCATGAATTGGTAAGTAGAAATTAAGCGGTACCATCCTCTTCTGTCGGTTGGGAATTTATCCGTCCAGTCTTTATAGGTTTCTACGGCCTGGCTGAATTCACCGTTTTCTACATAGGCATCACCCAATGCCTGGTAGATACCAAAATTCTGCGGGTCTTCTACTTTCTTCAGTAAGCTAATGGCTTTATCTGGTTGTTGTGAGCGCAAATAAATAAATGCCAGGGCTGAAACGGGCGCTGAGGCGTCAGGGAATGCTGCTATTCGTTGGGTAAGGTAGCTTTCAAGTTGAGATTCCTGGCCCTGACCGATTTTGATATTGACAACATCAATCAGGTTTTGCAAATCATTGGGAGTGAGGGCCAATAACTTTTCGGCATAAACCATGGCGTCTTCAAACTTGTCCTGGCGGGCTTTACCAATCATCATATAGCGCAGGGCTGCAGTATTTTCAGGGTCATACTTAAGTACCTGACTAAAATGCTTACCCGCCTCGACTTCCTGATTGTCGCGAAGGTACAAAATACCTTTTAGGAACTCGCCATTGATTGCGCTTAATTCACCCCATTGCTCTGCAACGGCGAGTGCTGCTGCTAAGCCTTTTTCTTCATATTTTGCTTGCGCAAGCAGGATCCAAGCCTCACCTAGATTGGGGTCAATATTTAACGCCTGTGTTAACGAATCAACTGCCGAGGCCTGATTGTCATCCAGCAGGATAAAACCTTCACGCAGCAAACTCACTGGGTTATTCGGATCGAGAGTCCGGGCTTTTGACAGATAACGTTCTGATTCCGCGCGCTGGCCTTTTTGGAGTTTTTGCAGGGCTGCGAGGCTATATATTTCAGCTCCCTGACCGGGCTCTATACTCAGGCCATCAAGGCTACTGGCAACATCCTCAACATAGCCTAACTCCAGTTTAACCTGTGCGAGCAAGCGGTGAGTCGGGTGGCCAGGTGGTAAAGTGCTGGCCGCTGTATTTAAATAGCGTAAAGCACTTTCTAATCGCCCGGTGCGGTAGGCACTTGTTCCTGCCACAAAACTGGCAAGAGCGGGTTTAGCATCGTTTTGCAACGCAACATTTGCAAGTTGAAGAGCTTGTTCGTAATTATCCTGGTAGAAATAGATCAGTGCTTTTAAGTAATTGGCGTGTCCACTATTGGGATTTAACAGCAATAAGCGTTCTACCTGCTCATCGGCGCGAGTAAGTTGTTTATCTTCAATCAACTGTTCGGCAAGTAAAAAGCGAGCTACGTGGTAACTGGGAAAGATCTCCAGTGCGTCAGTGAACGCAATGATGGCATTTACATGTTCGTTCTGGAGAGAATAGATCATTCCCTTGAGTAGCTGCTTTTCAAAAGGCTCAATTGAGGGCGTGGTAAACTTTTGTGTAATGTTCAGCGCAACCGTTGGGTTGCCCTGCTCAAGTGTCTGGTAGGCCTGAGCAATCAGTAATTCTTCCTGCTTCAGTGATTCAGCAGGGATCACCGGATCCTGCTCTCCACCTTTTAGTTTTGACAAATAGCTAAACAAGGCAAGTGTGCTTTTAACCTGCGTATCCTGAATCACGGGTTGTGAATCGAGTTCTAACAATACGCGATCAAAGTCATTCTGATAGAAAATTGACCGGATTAAGACTGGGTAAGCATCCACAACCGGATAGGCTAGATCTAACGCGCGGCGAATTTCTTTCTCTGACTCTTCAAAGAGTCCCTGTTCAAATTCAAGACGCCCTAATTGGTAACGCGCTTCTGCATTATTCGGCTCAGTGATTACGGCGTTCTTTAATTCAACAATGGCCGCAACTTTTTCACCTTCTGCTACCAATGCCATTGCATTAGCAAGTTGCTCTTCGGCCGACTTTGGCGTACAGGCCGATAACGCGATAACAATCCAAAGTGCGTTCAGACGTTTTATTTGCATCCTTTCCTCTCACTACTACTCTTTTCAGTGCTGCTTCAAGATAACAGTTTGCTTGCGGACTGGCTACCGTTACTCAACGAACGGTATGGCCAGTGCGGTAACTGGAACTGGGATATTGTTATACTGATTATGCATCGTACTTTCCTGGCGACAGAATATTATTCGGATCCATAGCCTGTTTTATCACTTTTATCGACTGCCAGAACGGGGTGCCTTTATCCAGTCTGGCTTGTTCTGTAACGGGTAAACGATAAGGCACAAAGCCTTGCTTACACCCTTCGTCAATCAACGCCCTCAAACAGGCATGTGCCTTTTCTGTTTGTGCAGGATCCTGCTTATCGAATACCAATGGAACTGTCGAGTCGATACAATCGTGCTTAAGGTTGGTAAATGTAATAAAAGGGTCCAGTTCGAATCGAAGCATTGTATTTCTTACGAAATCGACAAAGTGGGACAGCGTAGATGGATCCATGGCAATAAGCGGTGCATACCAAAGTAAGCCACACTGGTCGTCCGCGGGATGTAACGGTAAGGCTTTGTCTGGTTGTTTGGATGGATTGCGCCAGTAAGGAAGAGGGAGTGCAACCTGGTTGGGTTTGCCTAGCATAATCTCAACCCCTTCTTGCAATGAAGTAAGTTGCGCTTTTACATCTTTAAACATGGGAATGAAGTCGAGCGGCATCGACGCAAATCGATGCGCCATTTTCAGTAATAGTGAATCAGAAAAGAGTATTCTGCCAAGTTTTCGGGCATGTCTTTTGACGTATTTCTTAACATAATTCACCACGGGTTGATCGCCGTAAATTGAACCCACAATCATCCATTCCGGTAAGCGCTTAGCAGCAGCAAGCGAATTAACCTGTTCATCCGTTAACGGCATGATAGGGGATTGATCAATATTTGGATTTTTACAGGTCATTGAAACCAGACGACGTTTGTCCATCAGGTTAATAGAGCCAACCATGCCGGCCTGGGATTCCAGCAGCGTTCGAATAAACTCAACACTTTCCTTAAATTTTTCCGCGTCGAATACCTGAATATAAAAGGCGCTGAATGCATTTGGCTTCTTCGCCAGTCTTATGGTCATTTCTGACACTATGCCTAAATTGCTTTGGGTAAAGAGTCCATCCAAATAAGGGCCCAGGCCCCATTTGAAGGTTTTGTCTATAAAATCGTCTTCGCTTTTATCGAGTGCTGATACAGCAGAAGCGTACTCCTGTTGGCACAAATCAGGATGAGGAATAAATGCCTTAAGTGCTGTGCAGGCATAGAAGTGGTCAGTATGCGGCGTAATGCCATAACCGCGCTCTAGCGCATTACTTAGCACACTACAACTGGGACCCGCACCTGTTACAGGCACCATATGCTGCCAGTCTTGCTCCTGCAAGTAATCGTAGAGCATTTGCTGTGTAACACCTGGTTCAATGGTAATGAGCCCTAGCGACTTACTGGTGGGCGTTATTTGACACATGCCCGACAAATCGAGCAATACAATAGGGCGATTGGCACTATCCTGAGTAATTGAACCATATCCCCAGTTTTTGTTGGAACTAACGGGGTGAACAACAAAATTATGCGAGTTCGCCAGTGCTAACAGAGACGGTATGATTTCTCTGTGCGAAATCTTAATAGCTGCCGCCAGTGCAGCATGGTCGCTAAAAGTGGTGCCACTGTATGCTTTAATTGCGTGCTCAGTTGAGATAATGACGGCGTGTGGATGAGAATCGAAATGGTTTCGAAGTGTTTGGTAGATATCCATAATAGTGCTTGGTTATTCCTCGTAACCACTACTATAGCTTTTTTTTTGCTAAAACAAAGAAAGCCGGCATTAAGCCGGCTCAAAAAATAAAACTTTAT